>JBFWSD010000044.1:0-13986 GCA_050248575.1 Gemmataceae bacterium | reverse complement strand
AGAGGGCGACAAGCCGGTGCGCGACTACCTGCTGCAACAGACGATGTCGGGCAAGCACCTGTCGATCCGCAGCGGCAAGTGGAAGTACCAGGATCACCAAAGCTCGGGGGGCAACAATTACGAGCGCGACGGCGAATGGGGCATGAAGAAGTACGCCCTGCCCGAGAAAGATCCCGCCGCCCCCGGCCAGCTTTACGACCTGGAGAGCGACCCGGGCGAGACGACCAACCTCTACTCCAAGCATCCTGATGTGGTCAAGCGCCTGAAGGCCAAGCTGGACGAGTTCGTCCGCACGGGCCGCAGCGGCCCACACCGGGAGTGACCGGGTATGATGGTGCTGATAACAACAAACCGATTGCGTTAATTGCCTGTCCGTGAAGAGCTTGCGGCGGGAAGCGTAGTAGGATGCCGTGGTGTCTTTTTCGCTCCAAAAGGAGCCGCAGCCGAAATGGGGGCCGCAGGAAAGCGGAAGTTTGGCACCCAGAGTAGTTCGTCAATTGCCGAGTCAAACCCTGTCACAGGTGAAATATCGTATAATCGAGCAAACATTCGAGCTGAAGCACTTAGGACTGGGCGAACGTGGAAGCACGAACTGTATATCGCTGCTTATCATGAACTTGGGCACAACATCTTGAACCCGCTCAACAACTTTGTTAAGCGGATATTTGGGCTGTCCCAACAGCCGTATTTTCTTTCTCCGACGTGGGCAGCTGCTGAGGAATTCGTCGTTGAACTCTTCGGACAATTTGCGGCCAAGTGGCGGAAGGTGCCAGGAAAACGCTGGTGATGAGGAGCGATTAAGAGAATGTGGTCGCCTTCGAAAGCAGAGAGTAAAGGCGGTGGCAGTCATGACTCAAGAGGAAGCACTGGAAGTGGCACGGGTAGAGTGTGCCCGTCGTGGATGGTCCTGGACGCCAGAAGTCGTGGTGGGTAAAGGCAAGAAGTTTTATTTCTTCGGGCCGTTGGAGTGGTTTGTCCTCACAAATTATCCGAAAAAAGGTGGCAACGCTCGCATCTCGATTGACGATGCAACCGGTAAGGTGGTTCGAGCAAGTTTTAGCTACAGATAACGCCAGAGGTATTGCCTGTGAGTGCCGATAGGAGCCCCACGCCCACACAAACGAAGACCCCCGCACACGCTCCACACCCGCCCCCCGACCACCTTTCGCCCAGGCTTTTTTGAAGCGAGTTTCCGAGTTCCAAATTCTGCAACAGCGACCCCGGCGAAAGCATCCTCGCATCGCCAACGCCCCTGGCTGCCCACGAAGGCACCGGCAGCCGCATTGGCCCCTGCGGTTGCCAGGGCGATCCCAACGGCCTGTAGCGGCGACGTGGGCGGCGTGGCGTGGGGCTGGCCGTCGTCGTGGTGAGCGTGGCGGCATTCTTGTCATCGCCAATCCTCGGCGTCTTGGCGTAAGCGGTCTGCGGCGGCACGGGGCGGCGGCGTGATGCCAGGGGCAGCGTGGGCATCAACAAGTAGACGCATCACTCTCCCCCCAGCCCTTCGCCTTGCCCTTCGTCAGCCCAGGCCGTTGCGAGCAAACGAGCAAAGGTCGGCACTGGCTTCTCGCCCAGGCCGTTGCGAGCAAACGAGCAAAGTCCCTTCCTGGGCATCGCCGTCGCCAGAAGCCCAAGGTGAAGTGGATACTTTGACCAGTTGCACACCGCCACGCATCCTGCTCGTGCCAGGCGTGACGGCGACAAGCGTGGCTGACCCTCGCCAGCGTGGTACAATGCCGAGGAATTTGCTCGTTTGCTCGCAAGTGCTGGGGCGATGACTTTGCTCGTTTGCTCGCAGTCGCCCACGAGGAGCGTGGCTGACGTGGATCGCCGCCGTGCTGCTGATGGCAGGCACGGCGTCGGCGTCAAGCGGCTTGTTAGCCGAGAACTCGTGTCGGGGCAAAAACGCCCTGGCAGGAGGTCTTCGTCAGGCGTCGGCGGCGGTGAGTGCGGAAACGTGTCGAGGAGCGGCCAGGTCGGGCGGTATGATGCTGCGGGGGTTTTTGTTGCTCCAGGAAGGATTCCGTTGGAGGTCATTGAGCAGCCTGTGGCTGGGTTGGGCTGGGCTGCCGAAGAATGGTGCTGGATAACAACAAACCGATTGCGTTAGTTGCCTGTCCGTGAAGAGCTTGCGGCGGGAAGCGTAGTAGGATGCCGTGGTGTCTTTTTCGCTCCAGGAACAAAATACCTTCGCTCAACTGGAAGTGAAGGCGGGACGTTCGTAGCTCGTTCTGCGGAGTTAGGCGAAACCTCAAGCATCGGCGAGCTTCTCAGAACAGGACACGTGCCAGGCTCGCCCGGTGTAACGCTTACAGATGAATCCGTCAATTTGGCTGATCTCTGGCGACTTGCGACTCGGGAAGGCCGAAACGTTGAGATTCATATAACCCGAGAGAGTGGCCGCCTTCGGCTTTATAGCGGAACCAACAACTCAGTTTGCTTTCCAGAAGCAGGCAAGTCGATTGCTCACGTTCATCCGCCGGCATCTGGTGCCCCCGCAACAGAGACAGGACGATTCTTGGCCTCAGGTGCCGACCAGGCCAGATTGATCGAGCAAGAACTCCGATTGGGTCGACAGGGAATGACCGGGCGTGTTGTAATTGGCCTAGATCAGCATGGTCGACCGTTGATTTCATTTTATGATGCTCAGGGGAGAACAGGCATCTACGATCCTGGCCGAAATGTTGTTCATTGGCTATCGAGGTAGTTTTTTGTGAACGCCGAATGCGATTTGCCCCGTTGTCACCTTTGTGGAAACATTATGAAACTACGGGACTTGAAGCCGCTGTGTCTTGAAAAAGGAAGGAAACCTCCACCCGACAATGCTCGATTCACGATCCACTGTTGTGGCCAGACACTTCTGATAAGCGAAGATGAATTATGGCAGCAGACCATTGAGGCCCTGCGTAAGTATCACGGAATAGATGGTTGAGGTCGAGCGGCAATCCCGGGCTTTTCCATCTCAGGAGTCCCACGCCCACACAAACGAAGACCCCCGCACACGCTCCACGCCCCCACCCCGACCACCTTTCGCCCACGCTTTTTTGAAGCGAGTTTCCGAGTTCCAAATTCTGCAACAGCGACCCCGGCGAAAGCGTCTTCGCATCGCCAACGCACGCTGCTCGTCAACTCTGACGGGGTGTTCGTCCTTCGCGAAGCTGGCTGAGTTCGCTCTTTATCTTCGCGCCCAGGGCTCGGGCCGCACATGGCAACGAAGGCGATCTTGGACTCGCCAAGCTGGGCCGTGACGGCGTCGAGCGCCTCGCCGGGCGTCTTGCCGACCGATTGAAGCTGGCCCGCAACCGCACGATAAGTGGTTCCCGAGGGCTCGGTCGTTTCGGGCACAATGGCGATCGAGGTCATTGGCTTCGCCTCGAATTGAGATCAAGATCGCCAATCGCGGCACTCCCGTATTACCTTCCAAGCGATCGGCTGAACAATACGGCTGTGACTAGCGAAGCTGGCCGAGCTCGCTCTTCATCTTCGCGCCCAGCTCGGGCCGCACCATGGCGACGTAGGCGATCTTGCCTTCGAGCCAGGCGCGGAAGTGTTTGTGGCCCGCGCGGTTCTGGGCTTCGAGCCCTTCACGGCGGGCACGGTGCAGGATGGCCCGCAGACGACGCAGCTCCTTGCGGGGCAGGCTCGGCCGGGCATTGACGACCACGCCCGTCACCAGCTGGGCCGTGCTCTGCCTCAGGATGCGGCTCTTCTTCTGGTTGATGCGGAAGCCCTCTTCTTCCACGATGTGCCGCACGCGGGCCAGCACGTAGCCGATGCCGTGCTTGCGGGGCTGATCCGCGGGCGCGCCCGTTCCTTCCTTCGGCGTCACGGGCAAGGGCAGCGAGCCCGACAGCGACAGGTCGTCGGCATAACGCGTGTAGGCCAGACCCAGCTTGCGGGCCAGTCCTCCCAGGCGGCGGTCGAGCCGCCGCGCCACCTGGTTCGACAGCCCGGGGCTCGTGCAGGCCCCTTGCGGCAAGCCGCGCGGGCCGGTGGCCACGTGATAGGTCTTGCCATCGTATTGCACGGTGCGCCGCGGGCACTCGGTACAGAGGAGAGCGAGAATGGTGGCCACCGCCCCGGAATAACCGGCGCGGCGAAACACGCTGCGCACGCGCGCGAAGCTCACGGTAGGGAAGAAGTTCTCGAGATCGAGATTGAGGAGGACAGCCTGCCCGACGTGCGGGGCCGCGTTGGTCAGGATGCTCTTGCCCGCCAGGAAACCGTGGGCCGCGCCCTCGGCGGGCAGCTTGTTGACAATGTTCTGGAGGATCCAGTGCTGGGCGGCCTTCAGCGTCTTGTGGGGCGCGCTGAGCGTGCGCAGCCCGCCGCTTTTCTTGGTCACCGTGAACTGGACGTAATGAACGCGCTCGGCCACCTCGTTGTGAAAGGCGAGCCAGCGCAGCCGCGGGATCGACAGCCCGAGGGCCGTCGCGAGCTCGGCCGGCGTGGACAGCACGGGCAGCCCGAGCGACTCGAGCTTGCCCGCATCGCTGGTCCGCTGATCGAGCCATTTGGAGACGCCGCGGCCCAGGAAGACGATGTCGGTGGCCCGGCGGCGGGCCACCGCCTCGGCATGTTCTTGCTTGCGGCGTGCGGCGTCGGCCTTCTTCTGTTCCTTGAGCTGGGCGCGGCGTTCACGTTCGGCCTCCACGGCCGCCGTCCCCGAGCGGGCCGCCTGATGCTCGATGGTGATGAGCGTCGGCCTGATCCGTTCCATTTCGGCGCCGATCTGGTGGATCTCGACGAGCTGTTCGGGGGTGAGCAGGCCGTTGCTGACCAGCCCGCGATCGATCAGCTTGGTGCGTGGATCGTCGGCGGGGGGAATGACGTCGCGGCGGCCAAACCACGGCCCCCAGCGCGCCGTGCTCTGGGCCTGTTCCTTGAGGTCGTCGCGGGCAATGGGCAGGAAATCGCCCGCGTTGAGGTCGAGTGTGCCCGGCTGTGCCGCAGGCTGCGGCGGGCTTGCCGGAGTGGGCAAGACCGTCGGTCTGGGCGCGACGCCGGGCAGCGCGAAGGTGACTTGCACCCAGGCGGTGGCCCCTTCGGGCTGCACGAAGTCGGAGAGCTGTAACTGGCCCGACTCGACAAGCTGTCTGAGCTGAGTGTAGCTATGCGGGCCGATCCGCACGTTGTTGCTCTGATAATACCAGGTGGTGTCCCAGGGTGAGTCGATGCGCGGCTCGACCGGCGCGGGCGCGGTGCCCGTGGCGACGGCCCCCTGGAGCAAGGTGACCGGGACCCAGCCCGGCAAGCCGGGCCGCCAGGCGAAAGCACTGCCATCGATCTCGCCCGTGCGCAACTTGGTCAGGATGGAGGCCAGCGATTCACCGCGATAGGCAGACTTTCGATCGAGAGTGAGATGCCAGCCGATCGTGGCGGGCGCCTTGCCCGGTTCAGGCCCGACCATCTCGGCAGGCTGATGGATCTTGTCGTAGGGCGGCGCCGTCAGCGAAACCGGCGCTGCTGCCGGCGTCGGCGCGGGGGCAGCGGGCGTCGCGGAAGGGGCCGGGGTTGCGATCCCTTCAAGTGAGGTGACGGGCACCCAGCCCGGCAAGCCGGGCCGCCACACGATGGCGCCGGCGCCAATCTGCCGGTTGCGATACTTCGACTGGATGGAGGAGAGCGATTCGCCACGATAGACGTATTTGCGATCGACCGAGAGGCACCAGCTGGTTGCCTGCGGGGAGTAGCCCGCCTCGGTGCCGACCGGGCCGGTCGGTGTGTGAAGCACATCTGTGCGCGGCGGCTGAGACGGGAACAGTACTGCCAGCACGGTCGAGAGTTCTTGCCACTGTGGCATGCCCTCGCGCCAGACCATGATCCTGGGCGGGATCAGGCCCCCCTGAAGCATCTTCTGCAACTGGGGCAAGCTGAACGGCCCGGTGCGCGCTTTGCCGTCGCGCGTGCAAAACCATTCGTCGGCTGTGGAGGACGGGGCGGGAGCAGGCGCCGCTGCCTTGGGTGGGCTCGCGGGCCGCGGCGGAGCGCTGGCTGGCTTCGGCGGAGCGGACGGAGCCGCTGGCATCGCTTCTGCCGCGGGCAGCACACTCGAGAGCAACACCCAGGTGGTGGCCCCTTCGTGCTGTACGCGATCATTGAGGGTGAGCAGCCCGGCCTGGAGAAGTTGCTGGAGTCGTTGCAGCGAGTAGGGGCCAACGCGCTGCCCGTCGCGCTGGTAGTACCAGCTGGTCGAGCTCAGCGAGGCGATCATCTCCTGGACCACGTCCCCGCGCTGCGGGGCTGGCTTCGAGCCGAACAGTCTGCCGATCCAGGAAAACAAGCCCATGGCGATCCGACCTTTGCTGATCGAGGGACTCTAGGACGTGACCCACAACTTTTCGTACCAGCGTTCCAGGTTGGGCTGTTTCTGGCCCGCCAGCACGCTGCTGCGCAAGGCCTGCAAGTGGCGACACGGCCCGCGGCGCAGGCCCCCCTTGCGATGGTGCGAGCACGGACACTTGCCGCGCATCATCAGCCCGTCACCGTTGATCAAGAGCTCGACCTGCTGATCAGCGACCACGCCCCCCAGCACGCGCAGGCCGCTGGGCATCAACTCGTTCTGCGTTACCTTGACCTTG
Source organism: Gemmataceae bacterium (assembly GCA_050248575.1). Taxonomy (GTDB): domain Bacteria; phylum Planctomycetota; class Planctomycetia; order Gemmatales; family Gemmataceae; genus JBFWSD01. The sequence continues at coordinate 7,405 of JBFWSD010000044.1, read as the reverse complement.
CCCGCCAGTTGCCGGGCGCCGACGGTCTCCGGGTTCTCCGGGCCGATCTGCTCCATGGAGAGGGCCACCGGCATCACCTGCCGCCAGCGGAATAGCCCGGCGGGCAGGTCGTGGATCACCTGGCCCAGCAGCGCGAGACGATTGAGACCGGCCGCCACGAACGGTGCCGCCGCGCCTGTCTTCTGTCGGATCTGTTCGAACGTCTGCGCCGTTTCTTGCTTGAAAGTGGCCGCGATGTCCCCCAGGACTTCCTTGCTCGGCTCGGCGGGCGGCATGAGCTGATCGAGGGCACTGGCCCCGGTCCAGTCGTTCACGGTCCAGCCCGACAGGCCCAGCGTCAAACGCATCTCTCCCATGCGCACGACCCAGAAGCTGGGCAGCCCGGTGCCAAGCAGGTAGACGTCGAGACTATCCATGAGAGGAAGCAGGCGGGCCAGCACGAAAAGACGATCGCGGCCCCAGACGCGCAGCGATTCGGCACGCGGGCCGGGGTACTTCGTGCCGTGAACGACGATGCGTTTTTCCCAGGGCTCGAGCACAACCTGCACGGGCTGGCCCGGATCGAGCTCGAAGCGAATGGCCCGCGGGCTCTTCCTGGCCCGGTGCCGCTTCAGCCAGGCCAGGATGCTGTACAGCCCTTCGCGTTCGAAGGGGACTCTTCGCATGGGCAGGCTCATGGCCGATTGCAGTTGCATGAAGCCGCGCAGCCAGCTCGGGGGCAGGTCGATCTTCTCTTCGCGATAGTTGGCCTCGGCCTCGACCGTCTTGACCTCGAAGCCGGCGGGGTCGATCTGGAAACGCGTCTGCCGATACGAGCGCAGCTTCTGAAAGTGTTCGTAAAGAGCCCAGGAGTAATCGACGTTGGTGGTGCCGAGGGCCACATCCTCTTCCTTGTGGAAGGCGTTGCGGTCGACGGACAGGCAGCCATAGCTGCTCTCGTCGGCGCTGAAGCATTCGAAGAAGAGGATATCGTTGGCGACAGTGATGACCGGGTCGCAGGGCATGAGCAGTCGCCACAGCTCGGGATCGTGCTTGAGCAGGTAGTTGGAGTACTTCTGCCGCGCGTCCCAGTAGACGCGGCGGAGTTGCTGGAAGCGTTGTTCCAGCCCGGGGGGCATCGCGGGCTGCTCCTTTTTCAGCTCGCGACGCGTGGCAGTAACCGCTGCGTGATAGATCTGGGCCTCGCGCTTCTTCTGTTCGGCCAGGTACTCGCGATAAGCGGTGTGGTCCTTGGCCTTGAAGCGCAGGTCGCTGATCACCACGTCGTGCAGGGCAGAAATGGCCTCGCGGAAGCGCAAGGGCTGCTCGAGCAAACCGACGTAACTGACGCGGTCGCGGCGCAGATTGGGAGCGAGCGAGACCGCCAGGCCGTCGGCGCTGCGGGCGATGTTGCTTCGTCCCAGGTAGAGGAGCTGCAGCAGCATGGTGTGAACGATAAACTGCCGTCCACCGCAAATCAATCATAGAGTGAGCTGGACCGCCAGCGAATGTAACGAACCGCGCAAGTGCGGGCGGCCACGGCGTTTTCAGATGGCGCCAACGTCCCGCCCCGCCGCCCGTTTACTTCCCGGAAAGACCTCTCCACGGTTGGTGGGCTGTGGGGCGGGATATTGCTATGCTCTCCAGTGAAGACGGTTTATGATGGTAACGCCCGTCGGGAGCTGCGTTGCCGGAGCAAGTCTTTGCGGAACATGTGATGCCCGTACCGACCACCGCGAATCTGGTCGAGGAGTTGCGTACGCTGCAGATTCTCCAGCCCGAGCAGGCTGCGGAAATCAGCAAGCTGGCCGCCCCCGACACCCGCACGCTGTGCCGCGAGCTCATGCAACGGGGCCACATCACCGCTTACCAGGCTAATCTCGTCGGCCAGGGAAAAGCCAAGGAACTCGTGCTGGGCTCCTATATCATCCTCGACCGCCTTGGCGAAGGGGGCATGGGGCAGGTCTTCAAGGCCCGGCACGTGCGCCTCGATCGCATCGTCGCCCTCAAGGTCATCCGCAAGGAAAGACTGTCGAAGCCGGAGGCCATTCGCCGCTTTCAGCGCGAGGCCAAGGCGGCGGGCCGTCTCTCCCATCCGAATATCGTCGCGGTCCACGATTCCGGCGAGATCAACGGCACGCACTTCCTTGCCATGGAACTCGTTGACGGCATCGACATGGCCCGGCTGGTCAAGAAGTCGGGGCCCTTGCCCGTGCAGCATGCCTGCCACTACATGAGACAGGCCGCGCTGGGACTGCAACACGCCCACGAGCGCGGACTGACGCATCGCGACATCAAGCCGCACAACCTGCTGGTCACGTCGGAAGGCAAGGTCAAGGTTCTCGACATGGGCCTGGCCCGCCTCGAGTCCTTGTCGGGCAGTGACGAGGAATCGAAGGACTCCGGCCTCACCAAGGACGGCAGCGTCATCGGCACACCCGATTACCTGGCCCCGGAGCAGGCAAAGGATGCCCGCAATGTCGACATCCGTTCCGACCTCTACAGCCTGGGCTGCACCTTTTACTATCTGCTCACCGGCAAGCGGCCCTTCGTGGCCGAATCGCTCACCGAGACCTTGTTGAAGCATCAACTCGAGGAAGCGGTGCCGGTACGCAAGCTGCGCAATGAAGTGCCGGCCCCGGTCGAGGCCATCGTTGCCAAGCTCATGCGCAAGAAGCCGGAAGAGCGCTATCAGAAACCGGATGAGCTGGCTGCCGACCTCGAACAGTTTCTGCGTGGCAAATCGACCAGCGCCCTCAAGAAGGGCCCGAATGCCCCCGTGGGCTGGAATGCCTCCGAGCCTGGCACGGGCAGCAGTTCCGCGTCGCGCGTGAAATCGGTGGTGCGGGCTGCGACCTCCTCGAAACGGCGCATGCTCATCAGCGGCGGCGCGCTGTTCCTGTTCGTGCTCATCGTGTATGCGATGTTGCCCACGTCGGGGCCGCGCGACGAACCCGAGCCTGTCGCCAACGCCAAGAATCCGCCCTCGAAAGACAAGGACACGCGCAAGGACAAGGACAAGCAGCCCGATCCGCCCGCCGGGCTGCCGCGCGAAGTGACCAACAAGCTGGGCATGAAGATGATGCTGATCCCGGCGGGCTCATTCCAGATGGGCTCAGCGAAAGGCGAGGTAGGCCGTCTTGCCGATGAGGGTCCGCAACACAAGGTCACGCTCAGCAAGCCGTTCTACATGGGCAGTCACGAAGTCACCGTCGGCGAATTTCGCAAGTTTGCAGATGCGGCCCGCTTCCGAACGCAGGCTGAACGCGAAGGGGGCGCCGTCCGCTGGACGCCCGGCCGCAAGGACTCCGATCCGCCCGATCCCAAGTGCAACTGGCGCAACCCGGGCTACAACCAGACTGATGATGACCCCGTGGTGTGCGTGAGCTGGAACGACGTCCAGGCGTTCTGTCGCTGGATGACGGACCAGGAGGGGAAGACCTATCGGCTGCCCACCGAGGCGGAATGGGAATATGCTTGCCGCGGCGGAACGTCCACGCCCTACAGTTTCGGCAGTACCTGCACGTCGACAGACATCAACTGCAACGGCGCCTATCCGTATGGGGTGGGAACGAAGGGACCGAATCGACAGCGGCCCGTGCGCGTGGGCACGTTCAAGGCCAACGACTTCGGCCTCTTCGACATGCACGGCAACGTCTGGGAATGGTGCGGCGACTTCTACGAGAAGGAGTATTACGGCAAGAGCCCGTCGACGGATCCGCAGGGCCCGCTCAGCAGTGACTTTCGTGTGGTGCGTGGCGGCTCGTGGGCGGAAGGCGCCGTGAGCAGCCGTTCCGCCGCGCGCGGCCCGGGGCCGCCCGGTTATCGCGACAACCGCGCCGGCTTCCGCGTTGTGCTCGAAGCCGACTGAGGCGGCTCAGCCCACGGCCGAATAACGGCACGGCGTCGCATCGATCGGCTGGTCGAGCAAGTAATTGAGGTCGCTCTTCAGGGCCAGAAGCACCCGGCCCAGGTCGCTCTGCCGCAACTCCTGCGCCGATAGTTCGTTCCAGCGGAGACAGACCTGGTCCCAGACCAGGCAGGCCGAATAGCTGGCAGGCGCGATGCGCTGCAAGCGCAGACCGAACTGGCGGGGCGGCGCACACAGCAGCATGACCTGCCCGGGCAGCCGCCACAGCTGTTCGCTCTCATCCGGCCAGTGGAGCTTCATGGCCGCCAGCGCGGGTTCGAAGCCCGTGTCAAAATAGCAGCTCACGACCTCCGGCTCGGCCTCTTGCCTTTCCGGCACCTGGTCCATGGTGCGCCTCCCGATCCTCGGTTGTCTGGACAAGCGGAACAGACTGGCTCAGCCAGTCGCGCCGCTCTCAGAACAACGTGTAGATGAACGGCGCTGCCGCCGATCCCGAGAACAGGAGCAGCACGCCAAAGAGCAACAAAACGGCCAGCAGGGGAAGCAGCCACCACTTCTTGTTGTGCTGCAAGAAGCTCCAGTACTCGGTGAGCAGACTGGTGCTCTGTTCGTTGCCGGCACGTTCGAAATCGTTGGCCATGGCGAAGACCTCCGTATCTCAAAACTGCTTATAGTAGCGGGTCACGCTGGCGACCGCTGGTTTCGGCTGCCAGTAAGTGGTCATCAAGCGGCGGCGCAGCCAGAGTGCATCGCGGCCGCGCACGCGAAACCAGAGGGCCAGGGGCGTGAACAGACCGAAGAAGAGTAGCGCCAGCATTACGTGCGACACGGTCCAGCCGATCGGAAAGACCGCGATCATCCAGCCCACAAAGAGGGGCCGGAGCAAGGTTGGCTGGATCAGCCCGGGCACGCCCACCAGCCCGGCCAGCGCCAGCAAGACCTTGCCTCCCAGTTCGGGAAAGTGCAGCGCTCCCAGCGCACCGAACACCACCAACCACAGCGCCGCGAACTGCCGTAGCGTCGTCGGCGACGGGTTCCGGGGAATATCTTTCCAGGTCATCGGTCTACCTCCGCAGAGTCCGTGTCAATCGAGCTGGAACTGGGCGAGATACTCCTCGCGAGCACCGGCACTGTCGCCGGTCACGTCCTTCTTGTGAATCAGGCAGTTGCCCAGCACGAGCACATCCATGTCGGTGCCCAGGAAGCAGCGATAGGCGTCCTGGGGCGTACACACGATCGGCTCGCCGCGGACATTGAAGCTGGTGTTGACCAGGACGGGGCAGCCCGTCAGGTCGCGGAAGGCGCTGAGCAGCCTGTGCAAGCGCGGCTGGCGATCACTGTCCACGGTCTGAATGCGGGCGCTGTAGTCCACGTGCGTGACGGCCGGGATCGACGAGCGGGCCACGTTGACGCGCTGGCACAGATCGGGATTGCTGGCCATGATGCCCGCGGCCTGGCTATCGAGGCTGACGCGCTGATGCTCGCGCACCGGCGCGACCAGCAGCATGTACGGGCTTTCTTGCCCTTTCTCGAGGGCAAACCATTCGTGGGCATGCTCGGCCATCACGATGGGCGCAAAGGGCCGGAAGCTTTCGCGGAACTTGATCTTCAGGTTCATGATCGACTGCATCCGCGGCGAGCGGGCATCCCCCAGGATGCTGCGTGCTCCCAGGGCGCGCGGCCCGAATTCCATGCGGCCCTGGAACCAGCCGATCACCTTGTCTTCCGTCATCAGCCTGGCGACTTCGGCGCAGAGCTCGCGCTCGTCGTTGATGTGATCGTAGGGGATCTCATTCTGATAAAGGAAGCGCTGGACGTCGGCATTCGAGTAAGCCGGGCCAAGTAAGCTGGCCTTTTGACGATCGCGGCCCGTGCAAGAACGCGGGTTGTCGAGCAACTGATGCCAGACAAACAGGGCCGAGCCCAGCGCGCCGCCCGCATCGCCGGCGGCCGGCTGGATCCAGATGTCTTCGAACGGTCCTTCGCGCAGCAGGCGGCCGTTGGCAACACAGTTAAGGGCCACGCCCCCTGCCAGCACCAGCTTCTTCAGGCCAGTGGTTGCGTGGACGTGCTGGCCCATGCGCAGCACGATCTCCTCGGTGACCGCCTGGATGCTGGCGGCCAGGTCCATGTGCTTCTGTTCCAGGCGCGATTCAGGTTCGCGCGGCGGGCCGCCGAACAGTTCGTGGAAGAGCGGGCCGGTCATGGTCAGCCCGGCCGCGAAATCGAAATAGTCCATGTCGAGCCACAGGCTGCCGTCGGCCCGCACGTCGACGAGATTGTCGAGGATGCGGTTGCGATAGATGGGCTTGCCGTAGGGGGCCAGCCCCATCAGCTTGTATTCGCCCGAATTCACCTTGAAGCCGCAGTAGTAGGTGAACGCCGAGTAGAGCAGGCCAAGGGAATGCGGGAACTGGATATGCTGCGTGAGGTCGATGCGATTGCCGCGACCGACGCCGCACGAAGTCGTGGTCCATTCGCCGACGCCGTCCAGGGTGAGGATGGCTGCCTCATCCCAGGGGCAGGGGAAAAAGGCGCTGGCCGCGTGGCTTTCGTGATGATCGAGAAAGACGAGGGGCTGCCGCGGCTTGCCGCCCAGCCCCTTGTGGATTTGCCGGCGCAGGAACAACTTTTCCTTGATCCAGACGGGAATGGCCTGGGCGAAGGAGCGAAAACCCTTGGGCGCGAAGGCCAGGTAGGTTTCGATCAGTCGTTCGAACTTGGTGAGCGGCTTGTCGTAGAAGGCGACGTAGTCGAGCTGGTCGACCGAGAGCCCGGCTTCGGAGAGGCAATAGGCGACGGCCTCCGCCGGGAAGCTGGGATCGTGCTTCTTGCGCGTGAAGCGTTCTTCCTGGGCCGCGGCGACAATGTCGCCGTCGACGACGAGCGCCGCCGCGCTGTCATGGTAGAATGCCGAGATGCCGAGAATAGCGGTCACGGGTAAATCCTTCCGCACATGGCGACAGAGTCGCGAATGGTCATTGGTCGCTGGCCAGCAACAGCTTCTTGCCGCCGAAGGCCTGCCAGTCGACTTCATCGAGCAAGTTCTGGATATAGCGTTCGCAGCCCGCGAACGTGAGATGGCAGGGGTCGTTGTAATAGAGCTTGCCTTCGGGCATCAGGCGGCGCTGATCGACGAAGAGCAGCTTGCGCGTGGCCGCCAGGTGGCGGATGACGGCATTGTGTGCATCGATGGCCGCGGAGACGGAATCCACGGTACCCCACGTCTCGACGTCATGAAAGTGGCCGTCATAATCGAGCCGCCGTTCCTTGAAGGCTGCCCGGCTGTAATCTGTGGGAATGTAGTAGGCGAAGCTCATGAGCAGTACGGGATCGCCGCGCTCTTGGGCCAGATCGAGGATGCGGGCAACGTTTTTCTCGAAGCAGAGGGGCGTGCGCAATACTGCTTCCTGGTGCCAGCGCTCGCCAAGCTTCGGCGTGATGCCGCTGGCCTCGGCGACCCGGCTGACGATGTAGTGCAACGTGTAGGGCAGCACCAGCCAGTCGGTCGCGTAGCTGTCCTGGGCCAGCACGCGTGCGAAGCGCGGTGCGTGC
>JBFWSD010000043.1:0-14025 GCA_050248575.1 Gemmataceae bacterium | reverse complement strand
TGACGTGCAGTGGGTGCTGCACAACGCCAAGAGCCAGGACAAGATCCCCGCCCAGGTCCAGCGCGGCGACAAGGTCGTTGACCTCACGCTCGATCTGCCCGCGGGCTGGCGCCATCTCGACAACATTTCGTGGCGCGTCAGTAGCTGGGGGCTGCGGCGAATGGCCACCGGCGGCTTGCTGCTGGAAGCAGTCTCCGACGCCGACCGCAAGCAAATGAATCTGGCGCCAGACACGATGGCATTGAAGGTGTTGCACGTCGGGCAGTTTGGCCCGCATGCCGCGGCCAAGAACGCGGGCTTTCAGAAAGGCGACCTCATCGTCTCCTTCGACGGCAAGACGTCCCCCATGCGTGAGACCGATCTGCTCGTCTATGCCTTGCAGTCGCACAAGCCGGGCGACAAGGTCCCGGTCACCGTCCTCCGCAGCGGCAAGCGCGTGAACTTGACGCTGCCCATGCAAGAATAGGTGAAGCCCGGCTTCTTTGTGGGGCAGGTTTTCAACCTGGCACGGGCATTCGTGGCAGGCGGGAAACCTGCCCCACTGCTGTCAGACGGCGACGGCCTTGCCCGTCTGGACCGACTGGCATTCCTTGTAGCACATGACCAGCGCATCACGGGCCAGCTGGGCGCTCAGGTAATCGTGCACCTTTTTCTTGTTGACGCTGTCAACGGCGGCCTGCAATTCGTGCGTGAAGGCGGCGGTCGGGTCGCCGCCCCCATCGAGCTTGATCACCTTCGATTTGCCGTCGGCGGTGAAGAGGGTGAGCGGTCGGCCACTCGAATCGTGCACCAGCATTGCTTTCTCGAGATAGATCTCGAAGCCGTGGATGAACTCGCGGCCCTTCTGGGCCACCGCGCCTGAAGAACAGGTGACCGCGGGCGGCTTGCCCGGCTTGCCGTAGAGGTACTGCGTGGTGAGATATTGCACGCTCCCCTTCTCGACGGTGCCGGTGGCATAGACCTTGTCGGGCACGCCGCAGACCAGGCCGATGAAGTGGGTGTCGTGAATGTGCAGGTCGATGGCCGGCCCGCCCGTGGCGGCCGCATCACCGATCTCGGCGGACCAGTCGGGCCGAGAAATCACGCGCGTGAAGTGGGCCGCCACCAGCTTGCCGTACGTCTTGGCCCGGATCACCTCGGCCGCGTAAGCAAACTCGGGCACGAACGGCAGGACGTGGGCCACCATGAGCAGCCGATTGGCCTTCTTGGCCGCCTTGACCATGGCGTCGGCGTCCTTGGGATCGAGGGCGATGCACTTTTCGACCAGCACGTGCTTGCCCGCGCGCAGCGACTCGATCACCTGCTGCGGATGCGCATGCGTCGGGCTGCAAATATCGACCATGTCGATGGCCGGATCGGCCAGCATGTCCTCGAGATTCGGATACTTGTCGAGGGCGGAAACGTTCATGATCGTGCCGGGCGGGCCAAAGTTGCCCCGGATGCCGCGCCAGTCGCCCGCCAGTTTCTTCTTGTCGCGGCTGCACAGGGCCGCCACCTTGGCCCCTTTCACGCGCTGCCAGCCCAGGTAGTGGATCATGCCCATGAAACCGATGCCGACGATGCCGATACGGACCATCGCAGAACTCCTGTGTAGCGCGGTGGAATCGTGAGGTTGGGATAGCATACACGGATGAACCGCAGGTGCAACCGTGCAACTTCAAGCCCAACCGTGGGCGGCGGATGGAGCGAAGCCCTGAGCGGAACACGCGCAGTACGGGCTCCTCTCTATGTTCCGCCAGGTGCGCGCGCGGAGTCAGTTCCTTTCCAAGAGCAGATCGACGAGTGGCGGGCTGCCGGCAATGAGCCAGGATTGAATCATCGGAGCAGCCCGCTTCTTCGAGGGCGTCGGCCAGGTTGGCCAGCTTGCCCGCATCGAGCTGGCCGCTGGGCAGCGCGCGCTCGTCGTAGGTGGCTCGTGCCAGGTTGGGGATCGTGCCGTCGCGCCAGGTGAGCCAGGCGCCCTCGACGTTCGCGTTCCGGTACGGGATGCCTGCCAGGTCCTGGAGCAGGCGGGCCTGTCGCTCGTCTTCGGCTCGACGTAGCTGACGCCAGGCAGTGAGGTCTTGCGGTGGCACACCGGCACGAGCCTTGCCGCATTCGAAACAGGTGGACACGGTGCAATTGCCCCAGCCGCTGCCGCCGCCACGCGTCAGGTAGTTTCTGCCCCACGTGTGCTTTCGGCGGTCGCGAACAGTGCCGAGCAATAGATCCAGTAGACGGCCAGCTCCGCGCGGAGCAGGTCCGGATCGGAGTCGTAACCCCAGCTCGCATCGAGCCGCTCTTTCCAGTCGGGCCTGTCGTCGAAAATCGGCAAGAGGAACTGCTCGAGGTCGGCAATGCCGTACTGGAGTACGACGGGCGGAAAGTCAGGTAAGCGCTGCGCGAGCGCCTGTTCCACGCGTGCATTGGCATGGGCAAGGTCGCCTGCATCGGCGCCACCGTCGGCGTATAGGTCGGCGGTCTGCACCACCTCGCGGCAAGTGTCGTCGAACAGGTCCCAGATGCCGCGACAGCAGGCCGCGGCGAAGAGGCGAAACTTGCGTGCGGTAAGAAGCGGCCTGTCAGCGTCCGCGGCTTCCGACGAGTGCGAAGCGCGCAGCAGTTTCAGCATGCCCCGGAGTTCGAGCTTCGCGTCGGCCTCCATCCACTCGGCTTGGCTCATGGCTCACTCCCTTCCCAGCAGCACGTTCAGGACTCGGCGCGCGGGGCAGAGGAGAGGAGCCCGTAATTGAAGCTGCGCTGCCCGTGGGCAGAGTTACGGCTAGTTGCACGGATACCGTGGCTTGTCCGCGGTCAGTTGCTGGCTGCTTCTTTCTTCTCCGCTTGCTCACGGTCGATGGCCTGCAGCGTCTCGGCGATCTTGCCGACGAGCATTGACAAGCCTTGTCCAGTGACGGCAGAGATGGCCAGCACTTGCTTGCCCAGTTCTTGTTCGAGGCGTTGCCGCACCTCGTCGCTGTCGGTCAGTTCGGCCTTGCTGACGACAATCAGCTCGGGCTTGGCCGACAGACCATGGCCGTGCAGGTCCAGTTCGCGGCGCACGACGTGATAGTTGTGCAGCGGATCGGCCCCATCGGGGGGCAGCGGCTCGACCAGATGGACAATCACACGCGTCCGCTCGACGTGGCGAAGGAATTCATGTCCGAGACCGATGCCTTCGTGGGCTCCCTCGATCAGCCCGGGCAAGTCGGCCAGCACAAAGGCCCGCTCGCCGCCAATGTGCACGATGCCCAGGTTGGGATGTTTGGTGGTGAAGGGATAATCGGCAATCTCCGGATGAGCGCGCGAGAGACGGCTGAGCAAGGTGGACTTGCCCGCGTTGGGCAGCCCGACCAGGCCCGCGTCGGCGATGACCTTCAGTTCGAGGACGATCCAGCGTTCCTCGCCAGGCGTGCCCGGCGTGGTCTCGCGCGGGGCGCGGTTGACGGCGTTGGCAAAGTGCTTGTTGCCCATACCCCCCTTGCCCCCGTGGGCGACCGTGACCTGGTCGCCCGGCTCGGTGAGGTCCTTGAGGATGTGGCCGCGATCGCGATCGAGGATCAAGGTGCCCGGTGGAACGGTGATGGTCAGGTTGCGCCCCTTGCGACCGTGCATGTTGTCGGGCATGCCGCCGCCCCCCTTGGGAGCGCGCCAGTGTTTGCGATGGACAATGGCCGCGAGGTTGTCGGCACCCTGGACAGCGCGGATGATGACCGAGCCGCCGTCGCCGCCGTCGCCGCCGTCCGGGCCGCCCTTGGGAACGTACTTTTCACGCCGGAAGCTACAGCAGCCCTTGCCGCCATCGCCCCCCTTCACGTACACGATGACACGATCAACAAACATGGTTGGTTGTCACTCGTCACTCGTCACTTGTCCGTATTTTTTATTGTAGAAACCAACGACACGACCATCACAAGTGACAAGTGACCGATCACAAGTGACAGATCTGCGGATCGCTACGCTCTGGATTTTCAGCAACTGTCACGGTACAAAGGTACCTTATGGAGCCCGCTCAACCCACCGTCGAGAATCTCTGCAGCCTGCTCATTCGCAGCCGGCTGCTGCAGGCGGCCGAAGTGCAGACCATGCATCGCCGCTGGCGACTGGAGGCCAAGGACGGGGCCGAGAATCCCGAGCGCTTCGCGCGCTGGATGGTCTCCAAGCAATACGTCACTGACTACCAGGCCCAGGCCCTGTTGAGGGGCCACGCCGATCACTTCTTCCTCAATCACTACAAGATCCTCGAACGCATCGGCAAGGGCCGCATGGCCGGCGTCTTCAAGGCAGTCCACAATCTTGGACACACGGTGGCCATCAAGGTTCTGCCCCCCTCGAAGACGCGCGATCCGCAAAGCTTCGGACGTTTCCAGCGCGAATCGAAGATGGCCCTGAAACTGAAGCATCCGAACGTGGTCCGTTCCTTCCACGTGGGCCACACCAACAACCTTCACTATCTGGTGATGGAGTATCTGGAAGGGGAAACGCTGGAAGACGTGCTCAAGCGGCGGGGCAAGCTGCCCCCCGCCGAGGGAGTCCGCATCGTTCATCAAGCGCTTTCGGGCTTGCAGCACATCCACCAGCAAGGGCTGATTCACCGCGATCTCGAGCCGGGCAACCTGATGCTCGTGCCCAACGGCCCACCGAACGCCGACAGCACGCTCAACACCACGGTGAAGATCCTCGATATCGGGCTGGGCCGCACGCTCTTCGACGAAAAGGAGCCCGGGCAGGAAGACGCCCAGCTCACCACCGAAGGGGCCGTGATTGGCTGCCCGGATTATCTCGCCCCCGAGCAGGCCCGCGACGCCCGCAAGGTCGACATCCGCGCCGACATCTACAGCCTGGGCTGCATTCTCTATCACGAGCTTTCCGGGCAGGTCCCCTTCCCCGACAAGAGTCCATTCCAGCAGATCGTTCGCCACGCCACCGAGCCGCTCAAGCCGATCCGCGATTTGGTACCCAGCGTGCCCGAACCGCTGCAACAGGTCATCAACAAGATGATGGCCAAGGATCCGAAGGATCGGTATGCGACGCCCGAACAAGTGGCGCAGGCGTTGACGCCGTTCTTACCCGGGCCGGAAAAATCGAAGCCGGCCGACGCAGCGCCACAGGCTTACCTGAACTGGGTGGACAAGCAACAAGTCGAAGACGACCCTGCGCCTCCGGCGCCCACCCCGGTCACTCCCGTGGTGCCGGTGGTTCCGGTGCCCGCAGTGGGGAAAATGCCGCCGGCAGCAATCCGGCCACAGCCCGCGCCGAGCACGCCGGCGGCCGTGGCGAATGCCGCGGCACCACAAATTGTTGCGATTCCAGCGCCGCCGTTGTCGCCTCCACTTGTGCCGAGCGCCCCCGCACCGGTGCCTTTGCCCCCTGTGCCAGCCCGCTCCGGAGCGGGCGGCTTGCCCGTGGCGGCACCCTTGCCTGCGGGGGCAGTCGCGGATGTCGATGATGCCGACGTCGAACTGGTCAGCGTCCCGGAGCCCACCAGTTCAGGACCCGTCAGCCTGAATCGCCGCGACGTTGTCTTCCTGATGGTGGGCTTCTTCTTCGGTGCCGCGGTGGCCACCATCGCCGGAGGCATCGTCTGGCTGATGTATCTCCAGCCGATGGAATGAATCGCTGACACACCCAATCCAGCGCGCAGTGCCAATCAGCCCTGCAAGACTTTTTCGGGGTGAAGGACGCCGTGCCCGTCGATGCGGGCCACTGCAGCGAGTGCGCCCCTGTGATCAAAGATGGCAACCTCTCCTTCCATAGCATCCTGAAAGGGCACGCGCTGCCCCTGGCGCAGGCGCACGAGCAGCTGGTCGTCCAAGGTAAGTGCGGGCAAACGGGCCACTGCTTCCTTCACGGGCAAGAGCTTGCCCCGCGCGGTCGCGGTGTCAGCATCCAGGGAAATCGCCGCCTGTTCGTCAAAGTGCCCCACACAGGTACGGCGCAGCGCTTGCACGTAAGCGCCGCAACCGAGTTGTGCGCCCAGGTCACGGGCCAGCGAACGAATGTACGTCCCGCGGCCACACTCGTCGAGCAGATCGAGGTGCGGATACGTATAGCTGCGAATGTCGATCTGGTAGACGTGAACGCGGCGCGGCTCCAGGTCGACCTCGGCCCCTTCACGGGCAAGAGCGTAGGCGCGGCGGCCGCCCACCTTGGCCGCGGAATAAGCGGGCGGCGTCTGCTCGATCTCGCCAAGAAACCCCTGCAAGGCGGCTTGCAGCTGCTCGAGGGAAGGAACTAGCGCGGCCGCCACAGGCGTGATCGTGCCGTCGGCATCGTCACTGTCGCTGGTAGCCCCCAGACAGAAGCAGGCGCGATAGGTCTTGGGCATGGCCTGCACGTATTCGGCGAGCCGCGTCGCGTGACCCACACAAAGAACGAGGACGCCGGTGGCAAGCGGATCGAGCGTGCCGGTGTGGCCGAGGCGGGCACGGCGCGGGAACCAGCCGCGAGCACGATCGACGACGCCGCGCGAGGTCAGCCCGGGCGGCTTGTCGATCACTAAAAGTCCATGAAGTTCACTCATAATCCACAAACCGGACTGTTCGTGTCGGGCACGGGTGCAGTATAACTGCGCAGGGGACACCGTCCAGGTGAGAGACGGCGCGTTGCCCCCGCTGGTTCGCGGAGGAACGTACCTGGAAGCGGGCGACAAGGTTTGTGTGATCTTCAACCCGGCAGCGGCGCGCGATCGCGCTCGCGGGAAGCTGCACGCCTTGCAAGAGAAACTTGGCAAGGCAGTGGAATGGCGGCCCACCGAGCGCCCGGGCCACGCCGAGGAGTTGGCCGGCGAAGCGGCCCGGCAAGGCTTTGGCATCGTGGCGGCGGCCGGCGGCGACGGCACGGTTCACGAAGTCGCCAACGGACTGCTCGCCGCCGGATTGCCCGACGTTTCCTTCGCTTTGGTGCCGGTCGGCTCGGCCAACGATTACGCCTACGCTCTTGGCATCAACGGCAGCGAGCCCTTCCCGGGCCGGCGAAAGCGGCAAGTCGATGCCGGCCTGGTCGAATCACCCGATGGACGCCGGCGTTTCTTCGTCAACTCGCTAGGGCTGGGGTTTTCGGGCGCCGTGGCCCTCGAATCACGCCGCATCGGCTGGCTGCAAGGGCTGGCACTCTACGGTCTGGCCTTCCTGCGTGCCCTCTGCTTTCGTTATACTTGCCCGGTGATGACGACTTGTTTCGACGACAAGACCAGGAAGGAAGCGACGCTGTCGTTGACACTGGCGATCGGCCCCCGCGAAGGCAGCTTCGTGGTTGCGCCGGAAGCCTCCATCGACGACGGCCTGTTCGACTATCTCCATGTCGGGGCGATTTCGCGCCTCGAGATCTTGCGATACATGCCCCGGCTGGCGAGCGGCGGGCAGCTGCCCGCCGACCATCCGCGGCTGTGGCAAGGGCGCTGCCAGGCAGTGCGTGTTGAAGCGCCCCTGCCGCTCACGGTTCACATTGACGGCGAATTCTTTGCCCGGCCTGAAGACGGCGTGACGCAGCTCGATATCAAGCTCTTGCCCGGCGCCTTGCGTGTCCGGGTCTGAGTTGTATCTCTCAAGGAGGAGAATGATGACGGCCCAGCAACTCGACCTGGTGACTCGCTACCAGCAACTGCGCCGCACGGGCAACGAGCTTGGCCTGCACATCGCCAGGCAGATCCCCAAGGCGATCTTCGATCAAGGGGCGCGGCGGTTGGGTCTGCTCCGCAAAGACTTCCTCGTGCTCGACACGAAGGAAGACGAAGGCATCCTCATCGACTTCTGCCTCTACGATGTCCGCACCGAGGGCAAGAATTTCATCGAGCAGGTCGCGCCCGCTCTGAATCCCGCCCCCGGCTCCGATCAGGCGCTGTTCCTCGAAGCGATGCGGCAAGCCCACTACTCGATCTTCGAGGTGACCGGGCTCGAGCCCGGCGTGGGCGTGCAGGTCAGCGATCGGCTTTATGGCGGCAACCGGCTGATCGTTGACGCCGGCCTGGCGGGCACGGCCAGCGTGGGCAATTCGTTTGCGGCCAGGCTGCTGGCGTGTGACGACGTCACGCTCACCAGCGGGGCCATCCTGCCTCTGAACGCTCGCTGGCTGGAAGTGCTCGACGTGGTCATCACGCAGCTGGCGGGCGAGTTTCAAGTCCGCAACCTGAGTCACCTCGACGAAGCGCAGCGGAGCGAGCTAAGCGCGACGATCATCTATTCCGCCCTCTCGTTCGGCGCCAGCCGCGGCGCCCGCTTCATGCCCCAGCCAGCCGATGGCGAACACATCATGCTGGGCAGGCAAGATGCCTGCCCGTGTGGCAGCGGGCAACCCTTCGGCGCCTGTTGCGGGCGGCGCGGCTGAGCGCGGAAGTCGACATTGCCGACTCCTCTTCTCTCCGCCCCCCTTTTTTGCTAACTTGATCGCGTATGGGCGAGGCGGGCGTCTCATGGCTGACGCCCCTTTTTTCATTGTGGAGGTCTGTCGTGGCGTCCATCGAATACAGTCAGGTTCGGCGCGGCATGGTGCTCGTCGGCGACGACGGCCAGCTTTACCAGGTGCTCGACCGCGACCTGAACACTCCGGGCAACTGGCGGGCCATCCTCCAGCTCAAGCTCAAGAACCTGAACACCGGCTCTATCACCATGAACCGGGTCCGGCCGCAGGACAAGGTCGAGCAAGCCTACCTCGACAAGCGCGAGATGGATTACATCTACCAGGACGGCGACGAATACTACTTCATGGACACCGAATCGTACGAGCAGATCCCGCTCAACAAGGAGTGGGTCGGCGACCAGATGCAGTTCATGAAAGAAGGCTTCAAGGCCCAGGTCGTCTTTTATGACGGCAAGCCGATCAGTCTGGAAGTGCCGGCCACCGTGGAGCTGAAGGTCATCGAGACGGAGCCTTCCGTGAAGGGGGCCACCGCGGCCGCCCAGTTCAAGCCAGCCACCCTGGAAACGGGATTGAAGATCACCGTGCCGCCGTTCATCGAGATCGGCGAGGTCATCCAGGTCGACACCCGCGAATCCAAGTACCTCAGCCGGGCCAAGTGAGCGCGGCGAGGCGGATCATGCCTGCGCTCATCACGCTGACCACCGATTTCGGTACCGCCTCGCCCTACGTGGCCGCCATGAAAGGGGTGGTGTTCGGCATCAACCCGGCCGCCCGGGTCGTCGATCTGAGTCACTCAATCCCCCCGCAAGACGTGCGGCATGCGGCTCATTTCCTGGCAGGCTGCGTCACCTACTTCCCCACCGGGACCATCCATGTCATCGTGGTTGATCCGGGCGTCGGCACAGCGCGGGCGGCCCTGCACATCGAACTCAACGGCCAGCACCTGGTTGCCCCTGACAACGGCTGCTGGACTTTGCTGCCCGGCAGCGACAGTGCGACCGTGCGCCGCCTCGAAGAGCGACGCTACTTTCACGAACCGGTCAGCACGACATTTCATGGGCGCGATATCTTCGCGCCGGTAGCCGCCCATCTCAGTCTCGGTGTGACTCCCGATCAGCTTGGGCCGCGCGTCGTTAGGTGGCAGCGCTTGCACAGACCGGCGCCGGTTCAAGTCCCAGGGGGCTGGGACGGCGAGATTGCCTTCATCGACCACTTTGGCAATCTCATCACGAACCTTCCAGGTGAGACGCTGGCGGGCGCACGATCCGGAGACTCGCGCTCGCCGCGCGCCGGGCATCGGCAACTACAGGTATGCATCGGCAATCATGTGGTCGCCACGCAGGTCCGCACCTATGGCGAGGCGCCGCGGGGCACGCCCGTTGTGCTCGTCTCGAGCGACGATCGCGTGGAAATCGCTGTGGTCGAGGGCAATGCAGCCCGCACGTTGCAGGCGACGGTCGGCATGCCCGTGCAACTGCGGCTGGGGGACGAAGCATGAAGCCCAGCCGCGCCGAACTCGAACAGTGGGACCGCGACCACGTCTGGCATCCCTTCACGCCAATGCAAGTTTACGGCGCGGACAAGCCTGTGTTCATCGAACGGGCCCATGGCTGTTTTCTCGTCGACCTCGACGGCAACGAGTACATCGACGGCGTGTCGTCACTCTGGTGTAACGTGCACGGGCACCGCGTGCCAGCGCTCGATGAGGCGATTCGCGCCCAGCTCGACCAGGTTGCCCATACCACGCTGCTCGGGCTGGCCAACGTCCCCGCCACCTTGCTGGCACGAAGGCTGGTCGAGCTGGCTCCGCCCGGTCTGACCCGCGTCTTCTATTCGGATGACGGCGCAACCGCGGTGGAAGCGGCACTCAAGATGGCGATTCAGTACTGGCAGCAATGCGCGCAGCCGCGCCCGCGCAAGACGAAATTCCTGGCCCTCGAGGCCGCCTACCACGGCGATACGCTCGGCGACGTGAGTGTGGGCGATCCCGATCTGTTCAACCGCCCCTTCAAGTCGTTGCTGTTTCCCGTCGAGAGGGTGCCCACGCATTACTGCTATCGCTGCCCGCTCGGGCTGGAGCGGGCCACTTGCAAGATCGATTGCTTCGATTTGCTCGAGCAAGCCATCCGTACGCATGCCGACGAACTGGCAGCCGTGGTCATCGAACCCCTGATGCAAGGGGCCGCGGGCATGATTCCGGCCCCCGAGGGCTATCTCCGCCGTCTACGCGAAGTCACGCGCGCTTGCGATGTGCTACTGATTGCCGATGAGGTGGCGGTGGCCTTCGGCCGCACCGGCACGATGTTCGCCTGCACGCAAGATGAAGTCATTCCCGATTTCCTCTGCCTGGCCAAGGGGCTGACCGCCGGATATTTGCCCCTGGCTGCAACGCTGACCACGGAAGAGGTTCACGCTGCATTTCTGGGGAGTCCGGAGGAGGGCAAGACCTTCTATCACGGCCACACGTACACCGGCAATCCGCTGGGGGCAGCCGTGGCGCTGGCGAGTTTGGAGCTCTTGCCCGGCGTGCTGGCGAGTCTGCCCGCGAAAGCGGCCCGGCTGCAAGAGCACCTCGAACGCATGGCTCACTTGCCGATCGTCGGTGATATCCGCCGCCGCGGATTGATGGCGGGCATCGAGCTCGTGGCCGAGCGTGCGTCGAAGCGTCGGTTCCCGCCCGCCCAGCGGATGGGAGTGAAGGTCTGCAACCTGGCCCGCGCGCGTGGGGTACTGATCCGCCCGCTGGGGGATACGCTGGTGCTCATGCCCCCCCTGGCCATCGATGGCGAGTTGCTGGATCGGCTATGTGATGTTGTGCATGAAAGCCTGCAATCGGCGCAGGAAGGTTGAAATCGCTCAGCGTTCCGGGACCTCGATGACCACGCGGAAACCGACCTGCGGATCGGGCTTGGTGTAGGCGCGTGCCTCCGGGCGCGGCGAGAAGCCGGGCTCCGGGTTCTCGACCTTGTCCAGCTGGCTGAACTGAAGGGGCACGGGCTCGGAGGCATAGCCCTGACTGCGCACGAGCACGAAGTCGGAGACAGGGTCAGGAGTGCGCTCGAGAGGAACAAGGGCACTCTTGCTGCCGATGGGAGCAAACAACTCGCGCGTGAACTCGAAACCGTTGCCGGCCATGTCGCGGACGCCGAAGAGCGAGACGTCGCGCGGCGCCGTGCCCACGGGCAAGGGTCCTTCCTCAAACATGCCAACCGCGATCTGCCCCTTGTCGCGCGGATAGACGAAATTGTCGTCCTTGTAAGGACCCAAACCACGATCGGGTTCAAAGCGGCCCGCTGCCTTGTCCCACTGCTTGAGAAGAGGCAGCTTACCGTTGCCAAGCCAGCGGGCAAAGTTGTATGCATCGACAACATACACGCGCATGACCGGTAGCTTGTCGTTCTCGGTCTTCAGGTCCTTGCCGGCAGCCGCTGCCCCCTTGAGCCAGCTGTCGTCTTCCGGACGGCGGGCCTTCTCGGCGTAAAGCTTGTAGAGTCCCACATCGACCTTGTCACGCATGATGTAGAAGCTGGGCGGGTCGCTCGGACGCTTCTTCTGGATGAGCAAGAAACGCACGGGCACGCCATCCTTGACGACGTCGATCTGATCGTAGAGCTGGCGGCCATCGTCGTCGACGAGCGTGGCCTCAGGAGCGGGCTGCCCGTCGGGTGGCAGGAACGGCTTGGAACGCTGCCACAGTGACATGATCACGGCGCCGGCGCCGGCAAAGGCAAGGAAGATCGTGGCAACGAGTACTATCTTCTGGATATTCCGCCGGGGCGGCGCGGCCTGCGTGCCGACATCCAGATCTCCTTCCGTTTGCTGCTTCCAGGAAGACGGCGGCCGCGTCGGCGTCTTGGGCTTGGTGATGGTACGAAAGTTGTCCGTGACCGAGCCCGACAGGTTAGGCACCGACTGGGTGCCCGAATCGGCCTGGGTGCCCGAGTTGCCGTGCGTGCCGGAATCGGCCTGGGTCCCGGACGGGAAGATGGAGCCGCCGCCCGACTTGCTGCGTGTGATGTCAGTGGAGCTGGATTTCAACTTCTCCAGCCGGGCCGTGCGGCCCGAATGCCGGCCCAGTTCGGGCGCCAGCGCTTCTTCCAGATATTCCAGGAACTCGCGGTTCGAAGAGAAACGTTGTGCATGATCCTTGGCCAGCGCTTTCAAGAGCACGTTCTGCTCGTCGGCCGGGAGCGGATCGAGCTCGGGCACGCGCTCGAGATGATCGGTCATCAATTCGAGCATGTCACGACTCTCGAAGACGCGCCGATCGAGGCGCAGCTCGACATAGGTGAGCGCCAGGCTGTATTGATCGCTAGCCGGGGACACCTTGCCGCGCCAGACCTCGGGCGGCATGTAGGCGGGCGTGCCCGAGCCACTCGCATTCATGGAGCGTTCGCTCTGGTGGACGCGGGCCAGCCCGAAGTCGGCCAGCTTCACGTGATGCTCGAGCAAGAGGATGTTGTCCGGTTTGATATCGCGGTGCAGCACGTGCTTCGAGTGCAGGTAGTCGAGGGCCTCGGCCGCTTCCTTGAAGTACTTGATGAGTTCGACCGGCGGGATGCCCTTGAGCCCCTGCTTGCGGCATTCTTTGAGCCGGTCGCGCAGCGAGCCGTCGGCCAGTTCCATGACGATGAACAGCCGGCTTTCTTCCTGCACGAAGAACTGCGTGGACAGCAGGTAGGGATGGCGCAGCGCCTTGATGAGCTCGAGCGACTCCAGTTCGCGTTGCGATTCTTCGTGGTCGACCGAGCGGAAGATCTTCTTGACGGCGGCGGGCACGCCGCCCGGCGCCTCGTAAATCCACACCTCGCCGAAACCGCCAGAGCCGATCTTGCGGATGGGTTTGTAATTGTCGAGAAAGGTGCCGCTCGGCTTGGTGACGCTTTCGTTGCCGCCCGAGCCCGACAGGCTGATGCCCGGTGTGTCGTTCGATTTCGGCTTGGAGCCCGACTCGTCCTCGCGCTTCTTCAGCGGCGGAAAAGTGGGCGTGGGCACCGAGGTGGCCAGCGTCGGCAAGGGCTGATCGTGCAACAACCTGGACAGGTCGTCGATCCGCGCCGGGAAGCGCTCGCGATAGCTGTCGATATCGGGCTTGTCGCCGTAGAGGTGGCGGACGCGATATTCTTCGTAGATGAGCTGCGGCGAAACGGTCTCGCGGCTGCCCAGCTCGGGAAAAGTATCAAGGTAGGATTCGACCGTGGCGGGCAGCTTCCGCCGTGCCCGGATCTCGAGATCGGTCTTGATGAGCTCGTGCAGGGCAGCCACGCGCAGCCCGGCGTCGTCGGCGGGCAGGAATTCCTTCAGTGTGGGAGTAATCTCGCCACCACATTGAGCCCAGGCCTGCTCGAAGCGGTCAGCGATCCCTTGAAGCTGCTCCCACTTCTCGGTCTTGAGGTTGCCGAGGTTGCCGGAGCTGTCCATGGCGTTCTCCCTGGAGACGCGGCGGCGCGTGACACTTACCAGGCTATTCTAATGCGCCGACCTCTGTGAAACAGCGCCCGTTTTCGTGATGCTGTCTTCCAGGAACATATCTGCAAAACGCGGCAAAATCGGTCACGCGCTGGCACGCCCGTGGAGATTATTCGACGACGTTGACCTGAAGCTGGCCAGTGGCGTCGAAGAGACTGCCCGCTACTTCGGCCTCGGCGATGAAGAAGTACTCGTCTTTCTCGCTGCTCACGAAGGCGG
>JBFWSD010000042.1:0-14104 GCA_050248575.1 Gemmataceae bacterium | reverse complement strand
CGCCCTTTCGCTGGCGGACGGGCAGTTCCCGGCGCGCCGTCGTCCTCTGCATCCACGGCTTCACCGCTTCTCCGTTCGAGACGCGGCCCATCGCGCAGGCTTGCGTGGAACGCGGCATCGATGCGGTGGCCCTCGTGCTCCCCGCGCACGGGCTGGCCGATCATGCGCAGGCCACGCGCGAACTGGCCCGCGTTTCTTATCACGACTGGTTCGAAGCCTGCCGCTGCGAATGGCAACGCTGCCGCGATTCCTACGACCATGTCATGGTGTATGGGCAGTCGATGGGCGGAGCCCTGGCCCTCATGACGGCGGCGGAGTGCCAGGCCGATGCCTGTGCGGTGACCGGAGTGGCCCTGATCGTGCCGCCTTACGTGCGTGCACTCGGCCCGGCGCTGCACTGGCTCAACTGGAACGCCCGGAAAGATATGGGCAAGCGCACCATCTACAACCCGCAGTACCCGTTCTACAACTTGCCCTCGGTGGGGCAGCTGCGCCTGGTGGCGAAGCGGGGCTGGCGTGCCTTGCGCAAGCTGCAGTGCCCGCTGTTCGTGGGGCATTCGCGCGACGACAACTTCGTGCCGCCGCGCGTGGTGACGCAGGTGGCGCGGCGGCGGCCCGCCGCGGAGATCCACTGGTATGCAGGCGGCCATGCCCTCACGCTCGACGCGCAGGGCCAGCAACTGGGCGCCGATATCGCCCAGTTCTTCGACAAGAATTTGCCAGCAAGTTAGCGTAGGCGGCCCGGCCCGGTCATGCCGAGGGCCGATAGCTGCGGAAGGCGCGCAGGACTTCGTACAGGTCTTCGGTGACCATGACCTCGTCGTCGAGGAAGTCTTGCAGCCAGAGATTGTTCTGTCGCTGCGCCATGGCCACGAGAGGCAGGAGTTCGCCAAGGCTGACACGCACGCTGGGGGAGGCGACCTCTTGTTCTTCGTTGTCGGGTCTCGGGAAGACGCGCAGTTGAACAGCCATGTCGATCCTCCATGAACAGAATGTCCCTCTCCCTCTTTCTTCGGCATGGTCTCCAGCCAAACTTGAAGAAACTTTCCGCGGGCTGTGCTAAGCTGCGTGGGACCGGGCAGGCAAGCAAGCGAGGCAGGGCCGATGAACAAGTTCGCGGTGATGGGAGACGGAGCCTGGGGCACGGCGGTGGCCATCTTGCTGGCGGCCCGCGCCGAGCATCGCGTGGTGCTGTGGAGCGCCCGCGCCGACAACGGCCGCCTGCTGCAGGAACGCCGCGAGAACGTGTACCTGTTGCCCGGCGTGCCGATTCCGGACGCAGTCGAGCTGACCATGGACGCCGCGCGGGCCACGGCCGACGCCGACCTGATCGTCACCGCGATCCCGACCGTGTATCTGCGGCCCGTGCTGGAAGGGCTGGCCGCCACGTTGCCTCCCGAATGTGCCGTGCTGAGCCTGACCAAGGGGCTGGAGAGCGACAGTTTCTTGCGGCCCACCGAGATCATTGCCCGCGTGACGGGCCCGCGCACGCTGGCCGTATTGAGCGGGCCCAGCCACGCCGAGGAAGTGGTCCGCGGGCTGCCCACCACGCTGGTGGTCGGTTGCGAAGACTACGCGCTGGCCCGCCGCATTCAAGACGCCTTCCGCAGCGACCGCCTGCGCGTCTACACCTCCAGCGACGTGCCAGGAGTCGAGCTGGGCGGCGCCCTCAAGAACATCATTGGCATCGCCGCGGGCATCTGTGACGGGCTCGGCTTCGGCGACAACGCCAAGGCGGCTCTGCTCACGCGCGGGCTGGTGGAGATGGCCCGCTTCGGCGTCGCCCTCGGCGCCGATCATCAAACCTTCTTCGGGCTCGCCGGCCTCGGCGATCTGATCACTACTTGCATCAGCCCGCATGGCCGCAATCGCCACGTCGGCGAACGGCTGGGCCGCGGCGAAACGCTGACCGACATCCTGGCGACGATGAAGAAGGTCGCCGAGGGCGTGAACACCACGCGCAGCGTGCACCAGCGGGCTGCCCGCATGGGCATCGACATGCCCATCACCGACGAAGTTTTTCGCGTGCTGTACGAGGGCAAGGATCCCGCGACGGCCGTGCGCGACCTGATGCTGCGCGAGCCCCGCTCGGAAATGCCGAAGTAAGAATGCCGAATGCAAGAAGAGTCACTTTGCCCGTTGCTTCTCCAGCCGCCTCAACTCGGATTCGGCATCTCACTTCGGCATTCGGCATTCAAAACGCCGCCTTCAAGATTCCTTCGAGGTCGTCGACGCCGACCTTGCGCGGGTTGACGCGAAGGATGCGCTGGATGCCGGCGGCCTTCTCGGCGAAGGGGCGGAGCTGCTCTTCCTTCACGCCGATGTCGCGGAGGCGGAGCGGGATGCCGATGTCGCGCTTGAGCTTCTCCACGGCGGTGATGGCCCGCTCGGCCGCCTCCGCCGGGCTGGCAAACTCGACGTCTTCGCCCAGCAGCCTGGCGATATTGGCAAACTCTTCCACGCGGGCGGGCAGGTTGAAACGCATCACATACGGGAGCAAGAGGCCGTTGCCCGCCCCGTGGGCACAGTGGACCGCGCCGCCCACGGGATATTCCAGCGCGTGCACGACGGCCACGCCGACATTCGAAAAGGCCAGCCCGGCGAGCGTGGCTGCCAAGGCCATGCCCTCGCGCGCCTCGATATTCTGCCCGTCGAGCACGGCATGCCGCAGGTGCTGGCCGACCAGCTCGATGGCCTTTTCGGCCATCATGTCCCCCATGGGATGCTTGCCCTGATAGACAGAGCGTTCGCCCGGGGGCAGCGGGAAGACGGCGTTGTCGACGGCCGTGTACGCCTCGATCGCGTGCGTCAGCGCATCGATGCCGCTGTCGGCGGTTACCTTGTGCGGGCACGACACGGTCAGCAGCGGATCGACGAGGGCCACGCGCGGCCGCAAGTGATTGCTGAGGATGCCGACCTTGATGTGGTTTTCCGTATCGGTGAGGACCGCGGCGGCCGACACTTCCGAGCCCGTGCCCGCCGTCGTCGGGATGCACACGAGCGAGGTGATCGGGCCAGGGATCTTGTCGTCGCCGATGTAGTCTTTCGGGGCACCGCCATGCGCCAGCACGGTGGCGGTGATCTTGGCGAGGTCCATGTTCGAGCCGCCCCCCAGGCCGATGACCACGTCGGGGTGCATTTTCTTGGCGAGGGCAATGCACTCGTCGGCGGCCCGCATCGAGGGCTCGGGCTCGCCCCCCGTGAAGTCCTCGACGACCAGGTCGTTGTCGACGATCAGGTCTTTCTCGAGGAGGGGCCGGCGGACCTGGTCGAGCAGACCGGTCTTCTGCATGGCCGGGTCGGTGACGATGAGCACGCGGTGCCCGCGCAGCCAGCGGGCCACGATCTCGCCCAGCTGATTGACGGCATGACGCCCGAACACCAGCTTGCCGGCACCGTGAAAAGTCCAGGTCTCGCGCATGGGCTCTCTCCCGGGGCGACTTCAAGGACTCTCTGTTCAGGATATCAGTACCGGGCGTGTCCTGCCAGCGGTTCAGGCCAGCGCTTTCAGGTGAGCGCGCGTCACGCTCGGCATCGACTCCACGCGGGGCCATTGCGCTCACGCCCGCCGCGCGCCGGGCCGCATCCGCGCCTGTCGCAAACTGGGATGTTTTTGGCGTTTTCTCGCCCGCGGGGTGATCTAGAATGGGACTCATCTTGCCGCGCTGTTTCCTACCGTTGGAGGTCTCATGCGAACCCCGATTTTCCTCAGTGCCAGCCTCCTGATCCTCGTGGGCAGCCAGGCGCACGCCGCCGAGCCCGCGGGCAAACTCAAGGTCTTCATCCTCGCCGGCCAGTCCAACATGGAGGGCAAGGCCCGCCTCAAGCTCCTCGAGTACCAGATCAAGGCCCCCGAGACCCGCGAGCTCTTCAAGCACCTCCACCAGGACGGCAAGTTCCTGGAACGCGACGACGTGTGGATCGAGTTCCTCGGCCGCCGCGGCAAGCTCACCGTCGGCTTCGGCTCGCCGGGCTGCATCGGCCCCGAGCTCGAGTTCGGCAACGTCGTCGGCGATCATTTCAAGGAGCCCGTCTTGCTCATCAAGACGGCGTGGGGCGGCAAGAGCCTGGGCCGCGACTTCCGGCCACCCAGCTCCGGACTGCCCGCCAAGGAAAAACTCGAAGAGATCGTCAAGCAAACCAACGAACGCAACGCCAAGAAGAACCAGAAGCCCGTCACCTACGACCAGGTCAAGGACAGTTACGGCCACTACTATCGCCAGATGCTGCAAGAGATCGACACCACCCTCAAAGAGCTGAAGACGCGTTTCCCGGAATATCAAGGCCAGGGCTACGAGCTCGCCGGCTTCGTCTGGTTCCAGGGCTGGAACGACATGTTCGACGAAGATTTTCGCAGCCAGTACGCCACGCACATGGCCAACTTCATCCGCGACGTGCGCAAGGACCTGAAGGCGCCCGGCCTGCCCTTCGTCATCGGCGAGATGGGCCAGAACGGCTTCGAGGAAGCCAACGCCAACATGGCCGCCATCAAGAAGGCGCAGGCCGCCATGGCCGACATCCCCGAGTTCAAGGGCAACGTCAAGGTCGTCAAGACCGACATCCTGCAAGACAAGAAAGCCGCCGAGCTCTACAAGAACTGGCAAGACCACAAGGAAGAGTGGGACAAGGTCGGCTCCGACCGCGCCTATCACTACCTGGGCAGCGCCATCACCTTCTCGCGCATCGGCAAGGCGTTCGGGCAGGCCATGCTCGAACTCATGACTCAGAAAAAGGCCTCCACGCGCTTCTACGATCCCGTCGAGAAAGAACTCGAGGGCTGGACCATCCTGGTCGACCCCGGGCTGCTGGCCCAGAAAGAGCTGGCCGACAAGTGCTTCAAGGCGCTGGGCAACCATCTGCAACGCATCGAGTTCATCGTGCCCGAGGAACGGGTCGCCCGCCTCAAGAAGGTCCGCATCTGGATCGAGCTCGAGAACCCCACGCTGAAGGCGATGCAGTATCATCCGGGCAAGGGCTGGCTCGTCGAGCACGGGCAAGATCCGCGCCTGGTCAAGCACGTGCACGTGCCCCGCGCCCGCGATCTCATCGAGCGCCGCACCTGGGCCAAGCATCCTTATGTGGTCTTGCACGAACTGGCCCATGCCTATCACGATCAGGTCCTTGGCTTCGACGACCGCGAGATCCGGGCCGCCTGGGACGCCGCCCGCGAAAAGGGCATCTACGACAAGGTCCTCCTCTTCAACGGCCAGACCGTCAAGCACTACGCCCTGACCTCGCCCATGGAATACTTCGCCGAGAGCACCGAGGCCTACTTCGGCGTCAACGACTTCTACCCCTTCGTCCGCGCCGAGCTGAAACAACACGATCCGGTCATGTACAGCATTCAGGAAAAGGTGTGGGGACCGGTTGCCAAATGACGGTGTCATTTGTCACTCGGTTGTTGCGTTCAGTCGCGCGGTTTTCACGCCGTCATCGTGTCACCTCACTTCGTCATCCCGACTCCCACTCCGTCACTTCAGCGACGCTGGCGTAGGCGAGGTTGACGGCGTCGGCGTTGTCGGGCGAGCGGCGCAGGCGATCCTTGGTTCTTTCCTTGGGCTCAACGACGCGGCGGCCCCGCGCGTCGATGGAGTAGGTTGGAGTGAGCAGTTCTTCGCGCAGCGTTTCGCGCGTGGCCACGGGCAGACGGACAAACGAGAGGTTGCCCCGCCGCGCTTCCTCCGCGGTGCCAAACCACAAGGCCGAGCGGCGGTTGGGAAATTCGCTGGGATCGGCAGCTTGCTGGGCGGACAGCACGGGCACGAAGTGGAAGCGGGCGGCCTGCCCGAAATCGACCACGCCGCCGCCGATGCCGGTCTCGTCCACCGCAACCGGCACGCGCTGCGGGTGGACCCTGTGTTGCTGGCCGAACTCGTGGCAGAGCTCTTGCAGGCGTCGCGCCGTCTGCAGCGTGTTCCAGCCGCTGTGCGTTTCGTGATGCAGGCTGACGCCGCCAAGGCGAACGTGGATGGCGGTCAGATCATCGCCGAAGCGGGCCACGTCGCAACCGATCTGCAGTCGGCCCGTCAACGGCAAGATGAGCGCTTCGGCCAGCTGCCACGCCGTCAGTGACCACACCGAGTTGATGGCGAGCGTGGGCCAGCGGCCCAGCAAGCGAGCTTCCGCGACCGGCCCGGGCCGAAACCAGCCCGTGGGCAGTCGCACATCGAGCGGCCTGGCATCCGCTTCCTCGACGCGTTCGCTCCACTTGGCGATCAGTTCGCAGAGGCGGTCCCAGCGCACCGCGGCGGGATAGGGCGCCGGGCGGCCCGCTTGCTCCGCGTGGATGTTCGGATGATCGAGGCACGACATCGTCAGCAGGCGATAATCGCCGCTGTGTTCTTCGCGGTAGGCGACGCTGCCCTGATCGGTGGGGTTGTAGATGCCGAGGAACGCGTAGGAGTCGCCCGCGAGCATCGGCTGGGCGGCTTCCCAGAAGATGGGCGCAACGCCCACGGCCTCGTCGAAGACGATGAAGACGTTGGGGGCGTGGTGGCCCTGAAAGCTGTCGCCGTCGCGGGCGGTGAAGCCGTGCGCGTAGTGATCGGGTGCATCTTGCAGCCGCGCCCGATAGGGCCCGCGCCAGTCCTTGCTGCCGGGCCGCAGCCGCCTCACCTCCTTCCACAAGATGTCGTGCACCTGCCGCTCGGTGGGCGCCGTGGTCAACACGATGCCGGGCCGGCGCGTGTCGTACCACCAGTTCACCAGGCACGCCGCCACGAACGACTTGCCCACGTTGTGCCCGGCGCGGACCAGCGTCTTGTAAGGCGGCGCGATGACGGCACGCGCGATCTCTTCCTGATCGGGCGTCAACGCCACGTTCAGCACCTCCCGGCAATAGCCGACCGGATCGTCGCGATCCTGCTCGTACTCGGCGGAGGGGATTGTGCCCGCACAGTATTCAGGCTCGCGACAAGCCCGGCGCGGCTTCTTCTCCTTTGTGCCTGTTTTCGACTTTTTCATGATGCCTCTTCTCGATCGTGTCATCGTGTCCACTCATCACAGACGGCGGCGGCGGCGGAGGCGGTCGTTGGCGTCGAGGAGGAGTTGCCCGGCGCGGCTACGGCCCACGCCAAGACTTGCACCAACTTGCGCGTGCGTGTGCGGCGCGCCGGTGTCGAGGCCAAAGCGCAACCTGATCGCTTCACGCAGCCGCACGGGCAGGAAGCGCAGCCGCGTATTCAGCTCGTCGCTGTCACTGACCACGTCGCGCTGTTCTTGGAGCATGGCCGCCTGGTGGACGTGCGTCAGGGGCGTGAAGTCTTCCGCGTCGCGCAGCATCTGGGCCACGCAACGGTCGATCCAGTAGGAGGCGTAGGTGAGCAGCCTCACTTGCTGGTCCAGGTCGAAGTGGTAGAGGCCCAGCAAGAAACCGACCGTGGCTTCTTGCTCGAGGTCTTCGCGTTCGAGCCCCTTGCGGTTCAGGATGCGCCGCGCGGCGTGGAAGTAGCGCCGCGCGGCGCCCTGGATAAAGCCGCGATGCGCCTCCTCGAGGCAGGCTACGGCCCGTTCATCTCCGTGCTGGGCGGCGTGGATCAACTGGCGTTCGGTTTCAGCGTTCATGATCGGCCTCGGCAGTTAGTGGATGGATGTTCATTATTCACCCATCATTCTGCCTGGAAAGGCCGAAAACTACGTGTCCGGTGTGTCTGTCTGCTGGCGCGACATCTCGAAACGCAGGAGCTGGCAGGGGATCTTGCCGTTGAAGAAGGAAGTGGTGGCGGCGGGCTTGAGCCCGATCTCGCGGGCCAGGTTGTTGTTGCCCGTGAAGACGCAGCAGGTCCAGCCCGGCGCACGCTGGAACAGTTCGCCCAGGAAGCGATAGAGGCTGCGCAGCTCTTTCTCTTCGCCGATGCGTTCGCCGTAGGGCGGGTTGCACAAGAGCAGCCCGGGCGCGCCCGCGGGCGTGAAGCGACGCAGGTCTTCGACGCGAAAATTGAGCAGGTGGCCGATGCCGGCGGCGCGGGCGTTGCGGTCCGCCAGCTCGATGGCGTCGCGGCGCTGATCGCTGCCGACGATCGGCTTTGGCAGGGCGCTCTTGACAGCGCGCCGCGCCTGGTCGCGCAGGTCGGTCCAGAGGCGCACGTCGTAATCGATCCAGCCCATGAAGCCGAAGTGTTTGCGTGTGAGCCCGGGGGGCCGCTCGAGCGCGATCCAGGCCGCCTCGATGGGCAGCGTTCCCGAGCCGCACAAGGGATCGACGAAGGACGCGTCGCCGCGCCAGCCCGTGCTGAGGATGAGGCTGGCGGCCAGCGCCTCGTTCAACGGGGCCCGCGTCTGGATGGGCCGGTAGCCCCGCTTGTGCAGCGAGTCGCCGGAGCTATCGAGGCTGAGCACGGCATGATCGCGGTAGATGTGCAGGTTGAGCCCGACCATGGGCCGCTCGACATCGACGGAAGGCCGACGACCTTGCCGCGCCACAAACTGATCGCAGACCGCGTCTTTCGTCTTCAGCGCCGCATATTTCGAATGCGTGATCTGCGAATCGCGGACATTGCAATCGACGGCCAGCGTTTGATCGGGCGTGAGCAGCTCGGCCCAGTCGAGCGTTTGCACCGCGTCGTAGAGCTCGTCGTAGGAAGCGACATCGACTTCGAGGATTGGCTGCAAGACCCGTATGGCGGTTCGCAGCCACAAATTGGCGCGATAGAGGAGGGCGCGGTCGCCGGCAAAGTGAACGCCGCCGCGCGCGGGTTCGATGGCGGCGGCTCCGAGGCGGCTCAGCTCGTCGGCGAGCACGGCCTCGATGCCGCGGCCACACGTGGCGAAGTAACGGATCGTCGATTCGTCGTCAGGATGATTCATGCCCAGCGTCTTCGACCGTTTCGGCTTCGTCGGCTTCGACCTGGCCCCGTTGTTGCAGCCAGCGGGCCACCAGCCAGCACAGGAGCGCCCAGACCAGGCCCGCGGTCCAGCCCGCCAGCACATCGGTGGGATAATGCACGCCCAGGTAGACGCGGCTCAGGCCCACGAGGCCGCTGAGCAACAGCCCGACACCGATCACATAGACCTTCATTATCCGGTACGGCACGGCGCTGGCAACCAGGACACCGAGTGTGAGGTAGACCACCGCGGACATCATCGAGTGCCCGCTCGGAAAGGAGGCGGTCTGTGCTGCCACGAGGTGAGGCACCACGCTGGGCCTGGGCCGGCCGAAGCCCGCCTTCAGCGAGAAGCCGACGATCATGCCGCTCGTGGTGGCGAGGAGCAGGAAGAGAGCCAGCCCGTGCTTGCGATCCAGCCAGAGAAAGGCGGCGATGATGACGGTGAGCAGGCTGAGGACGGTGATGCCCCCCAGCCCGGTGATGTCGCGGGCCACCAGCTGGAGCCCGCCCGGCCCGCGCGGCACGGCCGGGTTCTGCGGGTCGCGCAGCGAGCGCAGCACCCACTCGTCGAACGCGCCGGTCTCGCCTTCCATGACTTCATCGGCGATTTCGATGAAGCCCCAGGCGCCGACCACGATGACCAGCAGCGTGAGCAACACGATCGGCTCACGGCGGCCAAACCACCCCGCCAGTGCAGTCCAGAGAGAAGACATCGTCACCCTACCAAGCAAACATCATGCCGAGAAAAAGGGAACGCAGCTCTTCCCATTCTCTAGCTCGGCATGATGTGCTGAACCTTGATCTCGTTAGCGAACTGCCGCGTCCGCGATGGACCAGCCCAGCCATGTCCCTTTTCTTTGCAATGTTTCACGGCGCGTGCTAGAGTCCTCTTCTGCAAGCTTCGTTGCCGGCGACCTCTTCTCGGCCCAGAATCCTCGAGAGGTGTGACATGGCGATCACGTTTCAGTGCCCGCAGTGCTCGCAGACTCACACGCTGCCCGATTCTGCGGGCGGCCAGCAGACTCGGTGCGGGGAATGCGCTTGCGACATGACCGTGCCCGCGGCGACCGCCATCAGTGTGTACAAGTTGCCCCCCACGCCCGCGCCGGTCGACATCCCGGTTCTCGAACTGGCGACACCGCCGACGCCACGCTACTCGCCGAAGCCCGTATTGCTGGGGGCAGCATTGACAATGCTGCTGCTCGTCTGCGTCGTCGTGATCGGCGTCTGGTATCTGTTCGGTTCCAAGGCGTCGGTGCTGGTTCGCTTTCTGCCCGACAACACGCAACTCGTTGTTAGTCTGCGCACCCGGGAGGTACAGGCGAGTGCGGCCTGGCAAAAGTTCAAGGAGGCCGCGCCCGATTTGATCCGACAGCTTGACCGTGTTGACACTGAGTCGGGCAGCAACTTTCTGCCCGAAGAGGACGTGGAGGAGTTGCTGATCGGCGGAAGCGTCCGCGACTTCGCCGATGGCCGGCCGGTCCTCGCCTTCAAGTGCAGCAAACATGTCACGGCGGAGGAGGTTCTGGCCCGGCTTGGCGTCAAGGAGCACGAGCAGGCCACGGTCGGCGGCGTCTCTCTCTACGAATACACCGCTGCCGCCCCGGTACGACGCGGGGGCAAGCCGCAAGTGCTGGCTGTGTGCGTACCAGAACCGAACATTCTCCTTGGCGGCAAGACATCGTCCGTGCGTGCCATCCTCGAACGCGCGGGGCAGCCGCCCGAATGGTCTGACGAGTTGCGCAGCGCCATGGCGGAGGCCGACTTCTCTGCACCGCTTCTGCTGGTGGCCGACATCAAGGGCATCCGCGGCCAGCTGGGCGCCAGGGAGGAAGCGCGTTTTCTGGAAGGCGTCGACGGGGCCCGATTCCAGTTCAACCTGGGCGAAAGCATACGCGCGCGCTGCCAGCTGTTCTGCAGCGACGACAAGAAGGCCGAGGACCTGCGCGACCTGATCGCCGGCGCGGTCGCCATGGTCAAGCTCGCCGAGCACACGCCACGCGAACTCCGCGAATTGCTGGCGACGGTGAAGATCGAGCGACACGCGCGGGACTTGTCCTGCCAGGTAAATGTGGACACGGGCCAGCTGGCGGCCCTCGTCCGCGCGAAACAGGAACAGCTTCTCGCACGGGCGAAGGTGGATGCGCCGCGGCCTCAATTTCACAGGGTAGGGGATCGGCTTGTCGTGCAGCCCGCGCCGGTACAGCCAAAGCCGGAGGTGCCGAAGCCCGAGAATCCCTTGCGCGTTCCACCGCCCCCGCCGGCGTTGCGGATCGTGCCAGCCCCGTTGCAGGGTGAGAAGTTGACGGTGGCGCTGCCCGACACGCGCGGCGAGATCGTGGTGGGTGGGGGAGGTCGCTTTCTCATCGTGCACCTCCCCAAGCTGAGGCAACTGGCCATCTTGGACGTCAACGAGGCCAGGATCGTCAAGTACTTGCCCGTGGCCGAGGACCTGGTCCACTTTGCCGCCGGAATGGACAAGCTGCTGATTTATTTGCCGACGGCCAGCGTGTTGCAGCGCTGGAGCCTGGCAACCTTGGAGCGGGAAACGACGGTGGCCATGCCGTTGTCGAAGCCTCCGAACTTGTTACTGATGGGTTCTGCCAGCGCCGGGCCGCTCGTATGCGGCATGGAACGCAGCCTGGCTTTCATTGACGTGCAGTCGCTCAAGGTCCTCGAACCGACGCAGCGCAACTGGGGCTCCTTGCACTTTGACCCGAAGTGGCACCCGATGACGGCCCGCATCTCGGCGGATGGCCATGTCCTCGGCGCCTGGTGCCCGAGTCTTGGCCCGTCGGGTCTGAATTCGATGGCCATCATCGGCAGCACCATCAAGTTCTACAGCGAACACACGCAGGTCGGCCACATCCACCCTGGCCCCGACGGTCGCATGCTGTTTACCGGTGCAGGGCTCTACACGTCGGAGCTGAAGAAGATTGGCACGGAGCGGCGGCTCATGATCCCTGCCGTACACGGCCACTACTACCTGTCGATGAACCCCTACGATTTCGTTCGCCTTGGTGCCCGGCGTGACAACAAGAAAGTCGCGTTGTCGGTCCATCTGGTGGGGGATACGCGTCCCTTGCTCACGCTCGAAGACCTGGAGGGATTGCCTGCCACCGAGCGGAACGATCTCGGCGGCCTGCCCGTTTCCCTCGACAAGCGGATCTTCCTCATTCCGCGGGCCGAGTTACTGGTATTGATTCCGGACCGCGCAGATCAGCTGGTGCTGCACCACTTGAACCTCGATGAGGCCCTGGAGAAATCCGCCATCGACTACCTGGTGGTCACCAGTCCGCCCAACACCCTCGCGGTGCGCGGCCAGACGTACCAATACAACGTGGCTATCAAATCGAAGAAGGGGGACGTGAAGTGCAAGCTGGAAGCTGGCCCGGACGGAATGAAGGCCAGTCCCGACGGCCGCCTGACATGGGCCGTGCCGCGCAAGTTTTCTGAAGAAATGGTCGAGGTGATCTTGGCGGTTCGTGACGCATCGGGCCAGGAGATCTTTCACGCCTTCCGAATCAAGGTCGAGGACTGAGAAGCCACGATCCGAAAAAACGCCGAAAGAAGGGTTGCAATCGCGGATCGGCTGTTCTAACTTGAAGTCCGTCACAGCGTGGCCTGCAACGGCAAGATGGCCGGAGCAGGGACCTGCCCGCGATGTGTGTTGCTCAGGCCCGCCAGTAGTCTCCCCCCCACCACCTGCCGATGGCAACCGGACTCGGTCCGTTCCATCCCTGAAGCAAAACGGAAGATTCCGTTCATGCCCTTGCCCGACGGTCACACCGTCCAGGCGTCTGCCGAGGAGGCCAGGAACATGCGCTTTTCCCGCATCGCATTGTCGTCAAGCTGTCTTCTGCTAACTCTCGCGCTGCTGGCAGGTGCCCAGGATGGCAAGCAGTCTTCCGACGCCGCCAAGCAGGCCTACGCCTTCGCCAAGACCTTTCAAGACAAGAAGCTCTACGACGACGCCATTCGCCAGTGGCAGAAGTTCCTCAAGGACCACGGCAAGGATCCGCTGGCGGCGGACGCGTTCAGCAATCTGGGCGTGTCGCAGCTGCTGGGCAAGCACTATCGCGACGCCGCCGTCACGCTCCGCGCCTTGCTCGACAAGCATCCGAAGTACGAAGGGGCCGATGCAGCCACGTTCAATCTCGGGCTGGCCCTCTTCAATATCGGCCTCGAATCGAAGAAGCCCGATGACTTCAAGGCGGCGGCCGATGCCTTCGGGCAGCTGCCCGTCAAGTACACGAAGAGCAAGTACGCGCCCCAGGCCCTCTACTATCAGGGCGAATGTCACTTCAATGCGGGCAACGCACAGCAGGCCCTGGCCTTCTATCGCAAGGCGATCTCTGCCTACCCTGAAGCGACGATCCTGCCCGACGTGTACTATGCCCTCGGCACCGCCCAGCAAGACGCCCTCAAGCAATACAAGGACGCGGCCGACACCTACGCCGACTTCCTCAAGAAGTATCCGCGCGACACCTATGCCGACGAGATTCGCCTGCGCCGCGGCGATTGCCTGGTTGAGCTGAAGGATTATGCCGAGGCGGAAAGAGTCTTGGCCGAGGCGGCCGGCAATCCGAACTTCGAGTTCGCTGACTACGCCCTGTTACAGCAAGCACGGGCCGTTTCCGAACAGAAGAACTTTGCGAAGGCCGCCGAACTGTACGCGTCGCTGACGAAGAAGTTTCCCGCCAGCAAGCGGCAGGAAGCGGCCCTGGTCGGCGCGGGCAAGAACTACCATCTCGCCGGCAAGCACAACGAGGCTCAGCAAGCCCTCCGCGCCGTGGCCGACAAGAACGGCAAGCACAGTGCGGAGGGCGCCTACTGGCTGGCCCAGTCACTCATCAAGACCGGCAAGCCGACCGAGGCCAGCACGGTGGCCGAGCGTGCCCTGGCTGCGTTCCCGAAGGACGAGTTCGCGCCGCACCTGGAGCTGGTGCGCATCGATGCCATCGATGCGCAGCCCGACAAGAAGAAGCAGGCGGCCCAGCTCTATGCGGACTTTGCGAAGAAGCATGCTGGGCAGCCCCTGGCGGCGCGGGCCCAGTACCTGGCTGCCCTCACCGCCTTGCAAGCGGGCGACAGCAGCGGCGCCGCCAAGCTTGCCGAAGACTTTCTGGCCGACGCCAAGCAGGGCAAGAGCCCGCTCGTGCCCGAAGTCCAGTTCATTGCCGGCGAGAGTGCCTTGCTGAAGTCGCCCGCCGATTACGTGCGGGCCGAGACTCACTTCCGCAACCTGGTCGAGAATAATGCCGACCACGAACGTGCCC
>JBFWSD010000041.1:0-14294 GCA_050248575.1 Gemmataceae bacterium | reverse complement strand
TTCACGGGGAAGAGCACCCTGGTCCACGCCCTGGTTCGGCAAGGGGCGACGTACTTCTCCGATGAGTTTGCCGTTCTGGACGGCAAGGGCCGGGTCCACCCCTATCCGAAACCCATCTTTCTCAGGCAGCCCGAAGCGGGCGGGCGGGAGCAAGTTACGGCAGAGGAACTCGGCGGCGCGGCGGGCAAGAGATCGTTGCCCGTGCTTGCTGTGCTGCTCTGCAAGTACAAGCCAGGGACTCGAATGCGCTTGGTCCGCTCTTCACCGGGGCAAGCGCTGCTTGCCCTGCTCTCCCACACGGTCAGCGCGCGGCGCAAGCCTAAAGTGGTTTTGACCACACTTCGCCGTGTCGTGGATGGTGCACCCGTGTATAATACATTCCGGGGTGAGGCCGAAGAGGCCGCCACTATCCTTCTAACCAGTTTGGGGGACAGCCATGAAGCCCCAGCGCGTAGAGGAGCGTGGTCTGTTGATCGACGAACTTCCGGACGAGGTCGTCGTCTTTGATCGTGCTCGCAATCAGGCTCATTGTCTCAATCGAATTGCCGCCTGCGTGTGGCGTCATTGCGATGGACGCAATTCCGTGCCAGCGATTGCCGCGCAGGTTCAGCGGGAATTGAAGGTGGCGATCGACGAACAGATCGTCTGGATCGCTCTGAAACGGCTCGACAAGGCTCGCCTGCTGTGCCGTCCCATTACCTGGCCTGATCTGGACAGATCAGCGCGTCGGGATGCCCTTCGGCGCATGGCGGCTGCAGCCATTGCAGCTCCGCTCGTCATGACCGTCCTCGCGCCGACTGCCGCACAAGCGGCCAGCAGTATCGATACCTGTTATGGCCAGAACTCTTGCGGCAATCGCCTCTGCCCCCAGGGCCAGAACTGCAACAAGAGTCAGGGCCTCGGCTTCTGCACCTGCAATTGAGTGGCTCTTGCGACCACGCGCATGCGTCCCGAATCCACCATGCTGCTGGCGTGTGCGCGTGCTCAACTCGATGCCGCGCACCGCGATCTCATCATTCATTCCATCCAGCGCGGCGTCGACTGGCGACTCTTGTGGGCCCGGGCCAGCAAGCACGGTGTCCCCTATTTCGTTGCAACTCATGCTCGTCAACTCGCCGATCAGACTCCCGAACAGACGCTGGTTCCGCGCTGGCTCCTCGATCAGGTCAGCGAACAGCAGCGCCGCTTCATGGCACAGGCGCTTCGTTTCCTGCATTATCAACAGTTGCTGGCAGAACGCTTCGAAACGCAGGGGCTGGTCGTGCTCTGGATCAAGGG
The DNA here is from genome assembly GCA_050248575.1 of Gemmataceae bacterium. Taxonomy (GTDB): domain Bacteria; phylum Planctomycetota; class Planctomycetia; order Gemmatales; family Gemmataceae; genus JBFWSD01. The sequence goes on along the minus strand of JBFWSD010000041.1, from coordinate 13,016 downwards.
GCTGGGGCTGGCACAGCAGCTCTACCGTCGCCTCGAAGCTCGCTGCTGCAGCGACCTCGACTTACTTGCTCGAAGCACTGACCGACAGGCCGTCAGCTCCTGTCTACGCCAGCTCGGCTTCAAGCCCTACCACAGTTTGATTCCTGGCAAGGACGAGCATCCTCAGGGAGCTCATCACGATGCCTGGGTGCATGAAACCGATGGGCAGATTGTCATCGAGGCGCACTATCGTCTGAGCGGGCCGGCCAGCTGCCAGCCCAGAGTCGACGAGGTCATCGCTCGAGCGCGCTGGCTCGAGCTTGCCGGGCAGCCCGTGCGCGTTCCAGATCTGGAAGACGAACTGCTCATGCTCTGCCTGCATGCGCACCAGCACAACTTTGCGATGCTGCGCACGTTGATGGACATCGCCGAGTACGTCACAGTGCACGGCGCGCAACTTGACTGGTCCCAACTTTTCGACCGGGCGCAAGCTTGCCGCGCCAGTGGTCGCGTTCATGCAGCGCTGGCGCTGGCCGAAGCAACCCTGGGCCGCGCGATAGACCATCCTCGCAAGTCGGTCCTCACCCGATTTCAACGCCTCGTTCTCCGCCGGCTTACTCCAGAGGCTATTGCTGGTGCTGCCGGCGACCAGGACGACCTGCGTCGCCTGCGTTTGACGCTCTTGATGGATCGCTGGTCCGATGTGGGCAGATCCGTCCTGCCGCACTTCCTGCCCCCCGCGTCTTACGTTCGTGCCATTTGCCCAGCCCCGTGGCGAAGAATTCCAGGCCTGCCCCGCCTTTATCACCTGGCCCGGCTCGGCTGGCGCGCGCTGGGCGGCTAGCTCGACGGCTCAACGGGAATGCGCTTTCACGAGTTGTTCAACGGTTTGACGCAGAAGCGTCGCGCCACCGAAAACCATGCCCAAACCGCGCAGCTTCTTCGTATCGATCTGGTTTTTGGGGCCGCGATTCAAATCGGCGATCTGGCTCTTACTGCCCGTCGACTCCTTGGCGATGCGGGCCACTTCCTGTTCGGCAACGTAGCGATCGTAGCAGTTGAAGGCTTGCCCGGCGACGGCGCCGGCCTCGGCCCGCAAGAGCACGCCGACGGCCCGGGCCACATCGTGGGCATGAACTTCCTTGCCCCCCTTGGCGGACTCGATGTTCTCGCCGCGCACGACGCTGCCGACCAGCTCGAACCAGCGACTGGCCGCGGGCGGATGGGCGAGACCGTAAATGCCTGTCGGCCGCAGGGCGCAGATGGGCCAGCCTTCGCCGAGCCCGAAACTGTGCACGAACTTCTCGAGCGCAGCCTTGTGGGCGCCGTAATGCCCGGTGGGCCAGAGCGGATGAGCCTCGTCGAGGGGCCGATCGTTGAGGATCACTTCATGAACCGCACAGGTAGAGATGTGGACGAAGCGGCCCACGCCGGCACGCAACGCGGCCCGGAACAGCGCGATCGAGCCCATGAAGTTGGCTTGCAAGAAGTGCTCGAGATCGTCGTTGCCCCCCGCACGCATGCCAGCGGGGGTACGCTGCCAGTTGAGGGCAGAATGCACCACGGCATCGACGCCATCGACAAGGGCCAGCGCGGCTGCCCGGTCACCGAGTTCGCCCGGCAGCCACTCGATCGATCCGGCAAGCTCTTCGAAACCGGACCGATCGCTCGAGGGGCGATACCAGCAGCGGAGCTGATGCCCTTCCCCCGCAAGGTTCCTGGCCAGGTAACGACCGAGAAAGCCGGTGACCCCGGTAAGCGCAATTCGCATGATCGATTCCTTGCGCAAGTTTTGTCGTTGCCCGCATTTCTCTCATGGAAGACGAGACCAATGGGGAGGGCTGGAACATGTTGCGGTCATTGCTGGCGAGCGTGGTAGTGATGGCAGGGCTGGCTCAGACGCTGTCGGCAGCACCGCCGGCGGCGGTAAGGTTGCGGCCATCCATGCCGCCGCGACCGCCCGTGGCGCCGCCGCGGCCCGCTTTCAAGCCAGTTCCCTACGTGCAGCCCGCGCCCGTCTACAACAACTTCAACAACAACGTCTATCCCGGTCCGTACCCTGCTTATCCGCAGTACGGCCCCGTTTCCCCGTATGCCAATCCTTACACGAACCCGTACGCATCTCCCTACGCGAATCCGTACGCAACTCCCTACGCGAACCCGTACGCCTTTCCGTACACCAACACCTATTCGAGCTACTACGCTTCGCCGTACGGAGCCCAGTACAACTTCCAGCAGACACAGTACTACCAATATCCGCAGTTGTTCCCGTAGCACCGGGCAACGTCACTTCTCTGGATTGGACCAGCGGCCGCCCCAGCCCTTGTAGAGTTTGAGAAGCAAGGCCTCCCATTCCGCCCGGCTCTGCCCGGGCGGAAACGGCATGGGTTCCTCTGCGGAACCACTCGTCAGGCGGATCTTGAACTGCCCTTTCGGGCCAATCTCGCCCAGCCGGAAGATCTTGTACGTGTGCTGGGTCTCGGGGTCGATGCGGACCTTGCCCTCGGGAGCATCAAAGGCTTCCCCCTTCATGGCATCGCGGATGGCAAGGGGATCGGTCTTGCCCGCCTTCTCGACACCTTGAGCCCACAAGTGAACGCCGAAGTAGGCTGCTTCCATCGGGTCCGAAGTGACCGTTTCCGGATCGAACCGCTCCTTCACCTTCTTCACGAACGCGTCGTTTGCGGGGCTCTCGATACTCTGGAAGTAGTTCCAGGCGGCCAGGTCGCCCATCATGTCCTTGATGTCGAGACTACGCAATTCCTGCTCGGCGATGCTGAACGAGATGGTCGGCACCTTTTCCGCCGTGATGCCATGGTGCCTCAGGGCGCGAAAGAAGGGCCGGTTCGTATCCCCGTTGATGGTGTTGACGATCACGTCCGCCTTGCTGGCCGCGATCTTCTTGACGATCTCATCCACCTCGGGGCTGCCCAGCGGCAAGTATTCTTCGCCGACGACTTCGACCCCCTTGTTCTTGCCCAGCTCGTCGCGGATCAGCTTGTTGGCCACGCGCGGAAAGACGTAGTCCGAGCCGACCAGGAAGAAGCGTTCCTTGTGCAGATTGCCCGTGCAGTAAGCAATCGCGGGCAGGATCTGCTGGTTCGGCGTGGCCCCGGTGTAAATGATGTTCGGGGACTGCTCCAGCCCTTCGTACTGCACGGGATAAACGAGCAGGTGATCGCTTGCTTCAACGACGGGTTTGACCGCCTTGCGGCTGGCCGAGGTCCAGCAACCGAAGATGGTGACGACCTTGTCGTTGTTGATGAGGTCGCGGGCCCGCTGGGCAAAGACGTTCTCGTCCGATTCGCCGTCGGCGGGCACAATCTCGATGGGCCGGCCCAGCACGCCGCCGCGGGCGTTGATCTCTTCAACGGCCAGCCGCACGCCATGGGCCACCACCACCTCGCTGTCGCGCATGGTGCCGGTTTGCGAATAGAGCAGGCCGATCCGGATTGGCGGCCCGGTGGGCACAGCGGTCTGGTCCCCGCCTGAGCCGCCGCGCAGGAAAAAGAAGAGGACGCCGGCCGCCAGCAGCCCGCCCAGGGCGGCCAGCACATAGACCGGCGACAACGACGAGTTGCGCCGGCGTCGAATCGGGCTGGCAGCGCCCGACTCCATGGCCCGCAGAGCTTCGGCCACCACGCGCGCCGAGGCCGGCCTGTTCTCGCGCTTCTTCTCGAGGAGTTGATTCACCAGCTCGATCAGGTCCACGGGCAGCTTCGGATCGAGCCGCTCGAGCGCCTCGGGCTGATCGACGGCCAGTGCGGTCAGGATGGCCATGGTGCTCGGACCATCGAAAGGGAGCACTCCCGAGCACATGTGGTAGAGCATGCAGCCCAGGCTGAACAGGTCGCAGCGCGTATCGACCGCATCGCCGCGCGCCTGTTCCGGGGCCATGTAGTTGGGCGTGCCCATGATGGTCCCGGTGGAGGTCAATCCCTTGGCCGAGCCGCTGCCGAGTTGCCGCGCCAGGCCGAAGTCGAGGATCTTGGCGTGCCCGGTGCGCCGATCGAGCCAGACGTTGGCCGGCTTGATATCGCGATGAATGAAGCCCTGCTCATGGGCGGCAGCCAGCCCTTCGGCCACTTCGCGGCCGATCCGCAGCACTTCGTTCAGCTCGAGCTTGCGACTCTTTAGCAGGCTATCCTCGAGCGTCTCCCCTTCCAGGAACTCCATGACGAAGTAGGGCACGCCGTTCTGCTCGCCGACTTCGAAAACGTTGGCCACGTTGTCGTTGCGAATCGCGGCCATGCCTCGTGCCTCGCGCACGAAGCGTTGCCTCGCCTGGTCGTCTTCCAGCAAATCGGTCTGCAGCACCTTGATGGCCACCGTCCGCTCGAGACTGGTGTCCTCCGCCTTGAAGACCACGCCCATACCGCCGGCGCCAAGTATGGAGATGACGCGATAATGCTTGAGTCGGCCCAGTTCCCCTTCCCCTTGCGGCAGATCCAGCAAGCGCTTGAGCAAGATATCGGTGCGGAAATCGCCGCCGCCGCCGGAAGCGATCAAGGGTGCGCGCGGCTTGCCTTCCTGAACGAGGGTGTTCATCTGCCCTTCAACCGTGGGATCGATCGGCGCCACGCTGCGCAGTTTCTCGATGAGCGTGTTGCCGTCTTTCATGCCGTAGACGGTTTGCAGGCATTGCGGGCAGGTACGCACATGCTGGGTGAGTTGACTGGCTTCGGTCGCGTTGGTGCTGCCGTCGACGAGCATCTCCAGATCGTGCAGCTGGGGGCAGCCCGGGTTCTGCGCCATGTGTCGAACTCCTGGAACTAGACGACTCTCTCTGTACGAAAGACTAGCACCGAGAGGTCGAAGTTTCTACTGCCCTCCTGTGCTGTTTCTTGCCTCCGCCGTTGTGGTCCCTGCGCGAATGCCTTAGAGTGACGGCAGCCGATCATTCAACGCAGAAGGGGGGCAACATGGCACATCATCGACCAGGCTGTTCCGGTTTGACCCGTCGCACCTTCCTGGCCGGGGCCAGTGCCGTGGCGGCAACCGGCTTGACGGCGCGCCGATCGATGCCGGCGGCCTCCTCCTTTGGCGGACGGGCGGTGGAAGTCGCCCGTCCCGAAAACTCCATGCCGGGCCGCTTCCCGGGCCGCGTTATCGAGATCCGCCATCCCGGCTGCGTTGGCGCGGACCATGCGATTGCCGCCCAGCCCGTGCAGCAGATGATGCGCCGCGGCATGTGTGAGCTCACCGGCGCCGAACACTGGACCGAAGCCTGGGGCCGCTTCTTCGAACGCGACGACGTCGTCGGCATCAAGGTCAACCCGGTGGGCCGTAAACGCCAGGGGCTGCCCAACGCGGTCGGCTCGATTTCCAGCCCCGAGGTGCTCATCGAAGTAGTGGCCGGGCTCCGCAGTGCCGGCGTTCCGGCCCGCAACATCATTGTCTTCGAGCGCTATGCCGAAGAGTTCCGCGATGCGGGCTACGAGGCCGTGCTGCGCTCCCGCCCGCTCGATGGCGTGCGCTGGTATGCTTCGGCCGAAGCCTACGACAACCATCAGCTCGACATCGAGGGCTACAGCCGCCGTCGCCGCCGCGACCGCGACCCGCACGTGGTGGGCTACGACCCGGATGTCTTCGTACACATGGGCTACGCCGCTCCAGGCACGTCGAGCAAGGACGACCGGCGTTTTCGATCGCATCTGTCGCTGATCGTCAGCCGGATGATCAGCAAGATGATCACGCTCCCGGTCTTGAAGGACCATCGCTCGGCGGGCGTGACGCTGGCCCTCAAGAACCTGTCGCACGGGCTGAACAACAACGTAGCGCGCAGCCACATCAGCAACATCTATCGCCGCGACAAGGTGGAGAGCAATCCAAACCAGTGCAACACCTTCATCCCGGCTGCGGTGGCCCAGGAGCCCATTCGGAAGAAGGCCACCCTCCACATCATGGACGGGCTGATCGGCGTCTACGAAGGCGGCCCGGGCTGCTGGAACCCGACCTGGGGCACCTGGCAGCGCAAGTCGCTCTTCTTCGCCACCGACCCGGTGGCGCTGGATCACGTGGGCTGGGACATCATCGATGCCGAGCGCGTGCGGCGCGGCTGGCAGCCCGTGGCGCAGATGGGGCGGGCGCAGCTGCCCGCGATGATGCTGTCGGCGCGACTCGCCGCGCTGGCGGGCACGTTACCGATGGGGAATGCGGCCCTGGCGGTGGCGGGCCACCTCGGCCGCTCGCAGCACACCGAGCAATTCGATCGGCGGCAGCCCGAGCACATCTACCTGGCCAGCACCATGAACCTGGGCACGTTTGACGCCCGCCACATCGAGCACCGGCAGGTAGAACTGTCGTGAGGTTGAGCAGAAAACCGCACAGATCTTGCCACTCCACTTCGCTGGCATATCCAAACGCTAGCCGAAGTCCCGCCTCGTTTTAGGGTCGCTTGACAAGGTTGCGAGACTTCACTACGAAGATTACGTGACCCGGAAAGCGGGCGATATTTGCCGTTCCCGAAATCCGGGTTGACAAAGGAAGTTGGCCAATTAAATTGCGGTTCCCCTTTGGGGTTTCAGTCGTACAACGGCAAGAAGCAGAGCCACGCGGTTCGCGCGGAGCAGGCCGCCAAGAAAGCACACAAAAAGGGGCTCGGGAGTGACCCCTTGATCGTTGATCACATTTGCGAGGATACACTGATGCGCCGTGGTTTCATGACGACGGGTTCCCGATCTGCAACCGATCGAGAACTGCCGGGGCGTTGGCGGTCCGGTCACGTCGTGCTGCCGTTCTACGGAGATGAACCCCACACCGGGCTGCTGACCGCCCGTGACGACGAGGAAGAAGACCTCGAAGACGAAGAAGAAGAGGACGACGACGAAGAAGAAGAGGAAGAAGACCTCGAAGAAGAAGGCGAAGAAGAATTCGACGACGAGTTCGATGAAGACTTCGACGACGACGAAGACTTTGAAGACCTCGATGAGGACGAGGATTTCGAGGAATTCGACGAAGAAGACTTCGACGAGGACGAAGACGACGAAGAGGACGAGGACGAAGACGAGGAAGAGGAAGAAGAAGAGGACGAAGAGTGATTGATGTCTTCCTCGACCAGGAGACGAATGGCCGCGCATGAGTATCTTCCGTCATCTTGCCGGCTGGATACGAGCGGAAGCCAGGCTGGAGCGTGGCACGAAAAGGTGGGCACGCTGGATCGGCCGCAGCTGGGCCCGCGTGAGCTATGCGTGTCGTGTCGAGCCCACCTGGCTCGAACTCAATCAACTCGACATACCAGTTCCCGGCTTGCCCGCAGCCTTCGACGGTTTTCGCATCGTCCAGCTCACCGACTTTCATTGCAGCCGGCACGTCAACGCCGCCTACCTCGGCGAGGCGGTCGAGCTGGCCCAGGCCCAGAACGCCGACCTGATTGCCCTCACGGGCGACTTCATCCACCGCGGCTTCAAGTACGTCGAGCCCGCCGCCGAGTCGCTGTGTAAGTTGACGGCCCCGCACGGCGTCTATGCCGTTCTGGGCAACCACGACTACTCCGTGCGGCACGCCTACGGCTTCCGCCGCTTTCCGCATCTTCATCGCGCAGTGACCGAGGCCCTCACGGTCCGCAACATCCGCGTACTACAGAATGAGTGCCTGAAGCTCGAACGTGCGGGCAGCCATCTTCAGCTGCTCGGCGTCGCCGATCTCTGGAGCAAGGCCTGCGATCTGGACAGCGCCTATCAAGAGGTGGCCAGCACGACCCCGGTGGTGATGCTGGCCCACAACCCACGCACGATCGAATTGTTGAACGGCCGGCGTTGTGACCTGATGCTGAGCGGGCACACGCACGGCGGACAAGTTCACGTGCCCGGCCTAGGCCGGCCCACGCTCTGCAAGAAGGCCAGCCGCTTCGCCGCCGGCCTCTATCACTATCGCAACACGCATCTCTACGTGAACAAGGGAGTCGGCTTTGGCTGGCGAGTCCGCTACGGTGTGCGGCCCGAGGTGGCGGTGCTGACGTTGCGGGCGATGGCTATTCAAACATAAAGTGCGTCATCGCCTGGTTGGGCCTGGCGTGCCCGCCCTGCGAAGCCAGCATAGAAGAATGGGATGTTGTCCCCTTCGTCGCCGGATAACCTACCACGCACTTTGTCTCACGTGAGCAACGCAACACGGAAGGCCGGCTCGCCGACCACCAGCAAGGGCTGGTCGCGCTGCTCGAACCAGAGGTAGCGGCCGCCGAATTCGCGACGACCCACTTCGAGCATGTAGCAGCCGAAATCCTGAGCCAAGAGGTTGATCTGCTCCGGGCTCATTTCGTCGACGAAGTCCGCAGCCTCACTTAACAGCTCATCGACAGCTACCAAGCTGGCCTCGGAGTAGTCCAGAGGGGAGTTTGCCCGCTCCGAACAGGATTCGATCATTCGGATCGCCGTTTCGACGATGTCTTTCGTGAGTTCGTCCATGTTGACTCCGCTGATTCCGGCCCTCCCATCAATCGTAGTGTACAAAATGCTCTATTGGCGAAGGATTCCTTCCTCTTCCTCACATGGACCTAGTAGTGTTCACGTGAACCACTCTCGCCGGAACGAGAGGGGCAGCGGAGGTTTGTCGTGCACACCCATTTCGATGCCGATTGGAAGCGGCGGGCCATGGCCGGGGACAGCGAGTCGGTCGACATGCTCGCGGATACCATGCTGGCCCCGCTTTACTCCTTCTGTCTCTATCGCGTGGGCCGCAATCGTCACCTGTGCGAAGAAGTCGTGCAGGAGACGCTCGTGCGGGCCATTCGCGACCTCGAACGTTATGAGCCGGCCCGGGCCAGCAACCAGATCTTCTCCTGGTTGACCGGCCTGGCCCGCAACGAGATCCAGCGTGTCCTGGCCCGCGAGAAGAAAGGGCTCTCCCTGGAGCAGCTCTGGGAGCGGATGGATCGCGAGCTCCTGGCGTTGTTTGCCCGCTTCGAGGAGGAACCGCTGGCGGACGAGGTGATCCGCCGCGAGGAAACCTGCGAGCTGGTGAATGCGGCCATGGCCCAGCTGCCCCCGCACTATCGCCAGGCCCTCGAGGACAAGTATGTGAAGGGCTCCAGCGTCCGCGACCTGGCGGAGCGCTGGTGCATGTCGGAAAAGGCAGCCGAATCGCAGTTGAGCCGTGCCCGTCAGGCGTTTCGCGTCGCCTTTCAAGCGTTGACCTGCAACTTGCAACACGAGGTTTGTTGAACATACGGGTCGCGAAGCCGAGCTTCGCGGTTTTGCGTTGCCAGCAGACAACCCAATCCAAAAACTAAATCGAAAATCTGCGCTAGGGAGCATCAGTCATGAACGAGCAACGGATCGATCAGGGCGAGCAGAACCTCGCCAACTTGCTGAAGCATGCGTATCAGCCCGAGCAGCCGGACGAGTCGTTCGCGGCCCGGGTGAAGTCGCGCATGCATCAAGAAGTGCGGCAACAGGCGCCGGCGCTGCCGACGCTCAGCATCGGGCAACGACTGGCCTGGGTCGTGGGCATTGCGGCCCTGCTGGCCGGGCTGTCGATCCCGCTCCGCTGGTTGCTCGATTCTTCGCCGCACGTACCCCCTGCCCCGGGCACGACCGACGCTTCATTCGATGGCCTGACTGCCAAGGCGCGGCCGCCGCAACCTTCGGTCGAGAAAGCCACCATCGGTCAAGTGCTGGAAACCAAGGAAGGGCAACGTCGCCGCGTGGCCCTTCCCGACGGCACCATTCTCTTCGTCAATGAGGAGACGCGCGTCCGGCTGGCCGCCGACCGCGAGCTCGTCCTCGAATCGGGCGAGATTTACGTGGAAACCGCTCCGAAGACACCGGGCGCACCGAACCTCATCGTCCGCGCGGGCAAGCGCGAGCTGGTCTCGCTGGGCACCCGCTTCGGCGTGCGGGCCACGGGCAACCAAACCGACTTGCTCGTCACCCAGGGCAAGGTCCGCGTCGAAGGCAGCGGCCAACTGGTTCACGCCGGGCAGCAATGGCTCTCGCAGAGCGAGGAAGTCAAGCCGGCCCCGCGTTTTGCCCATGCCCTCGACTGGACGCGCGATCTGGTGATTGCCGCCGAATCGCCGCTCGTGCCGGGCAGCCAGTATGCCGGCGGCGCACTCATCGCCATCGACCCGGAAGGCCAGGAAGCCAAGCTCAGCCTGCGCCGCTTCCACGTCGACGTCTACATCGAAGACGGCTTCGCCCGCACCACCATCGACCAGACCTACTTCAACCATCAGCCCTGGCGGCTGGAAGGGACCTTCTACTTCCCGCTGCCCGCCGACGCGTCGCTGTCCCGCCTGGCCATGTATGTCGACCAGGGCAAGGGTGAGTCCATCCTCAACGAAGGCGGGATGGCCGAGCGCAACGAGGCCCGGGCCATCTACGACCAGATCGTCTATAGCCAGCGCGATCCGGCCCTGCTCGAATGGCTCGACGGCAGCACCTTCAAGATGAAAGTCTTCCCGCTCGAAGGCCGCCAGGAGAAACGCATCCTGCTCAGCTACACGCAGCGTTTGGAATCGCTGTATGGCCGTGAACACTATCGCTTCCCCGCGGGCCACAATCTGCAAGTGATCCGCGACTGGTCGTTCCAGGCACGCGTGAAGAAGGCGGACGGGCTGGCCTGGAACAGCCCGAGCCACAAGCTCGACAAAGACCGCAAGGACGGCGACCTGATCCTCACCGCCGCCGGCAAGAACGTGAAGGGGGACAAGGACCTGGTGCTCGACGTCTTCGCCGCCGCCGGCCAGGGCAAGGCAAATTCCGAAAGGGGTTCGATCCGCACTTCCTCCATGGTGCACGAGGGTGCCCGTTACCTGATGCTTCGCTATCGTCCGGAACTGCTCGGCAACGTGCCGAGCGCGAAGGCGCCGGGCAAGCGGCACTGGATCTTCTTGTTTGAATCGTCCGGAGATCGCGATCCGCTCGTGGCCCGCGTGCAGGTCGAGATCATCCGCGAGTTGCTCGGACAGGTCGAGCACGACGACACGTTCGCCGTACTCACGGCCAATACCAAGCAGCACGTGCTGCCCGCGAAGCCGGCCACGGCCGACAACATCCAGGCGGCCATCAAGTTCCTGGAAGGGGCGCACCTGATCGGGGCGCTCGATCTGCAAGCGGCCCTGTCGGCTGCCAAGGATCTGCAGACCTCGGGCCGCGACAACTACCTGGTCCACGTCGGCACGGGCATCGCCGCTCTGGGCGAGCGCCGCGAAGACGAACTGGCCCGCAAGCTTCCCGAAGGGCTGCGTTATGTCGGCGTCGGTGTCGGCAAGCGCTGGTCGCGCAACTTTATGAAGACTTCCGCCGAACGCACGGGCGGTTTCTTTACACAGATCAATCCCGACGAGGCGATCGGCTGGCGGACGTTCGAGTTGTATTCCAGCCTCAATCTGCCTCGCCTGCTCAACATCAAGGTCGCCGACGAAGAAGAGCACCGTTACCTCACGTTCGCCTCCTCGCTCAGCCAGGGGGAGGAATTGTGTGCGGTGACGCGTCTGGAAGCGGGCCAGCCGTTGCCCGCCACGCTGGTGGTCACGGGCAATGCGAACGGGCAGCCCTATCGTCGCGCGGTGCCGGTGGGCAAACCTGCCCCCGAGGCCGCTTACCTGCCCCGCCTGTGGGCCAAGCTCGAGATCGATCGCCTGCTCGCCGACGATTCGCGCAAGCATCACGATCAGATTGTCGAGCTCAGCAAGGCCATGTACGTCATGACGCCTTTCACCTCGCTCCTCGTCCTGGAAAATGACGCGATGTACAAGGAATACAACGTCGATCGGGGCCGCCAGGACCACTGGGCCCTCTACAAGACCCCTGCGAAGATCGAAACGGTTTACGAGCCCGATCCTGCCCACCCGGGCAACGGCAACGTCAAGGCCCGGAAGCCACGCAAAGTGAAAGACGTCCTCAACACCATCGTCTTCCGCGACGTGCCCGCAATGCTCAGCACCGCCGACCCCAACGCGGGCTATGGCCAACCGCGCGAGGAGAACTCGCTTGAACTCATGAGTCGGCTCGGTGCTGGCCAGGCTCATGGCGAGGTCCTCGAAGCCCGCGAGCTTCAGTTCCGTGAACAGAATCTGTCCAGGCTGGAACTGTTCGAAGTCGATCGGGCCACCAAGGCGTCCTCTTACGTGCCGGGCGACTTCGTGGCCGGCATTTCCAACAGGAGCCGGGGCCGCCTCGCCGAATTTACCAAGGAACTCGACGAGAAATTCCAATACGCCGGTGAGTCGTCACGACTCAAACGTTTGACCAGCCGCTCCGAATTGATCACGGGCAAACTGGCCAAACTCAGGGCCATCGACGAATCGTCCAACACGAACGGCGCGGTCAATTTCATTCTCCGTGACACGGACGGAGAAGGACTCTATTTCGCACACGAACCGGGCACCCCAGGACCCGGCAAATTCCACACCTATGAAAAGCTCGACAAGCTCCTCGAGCTTTCCGACAGCTCCATCGAGGAGGGCGTGTTCGATCACCTGCTCAACGACTACCGCGCGGCACGGCGACTCTACAACCGCCCCTACTTCAACCACCATGATCGCCTCTTCTGCGATCTGGTGCTCTATGCACCGGGCCTGAATACCACGATGGCCGATGTGGAGGCCGTGGTCGACGCCGAGGCGGAGATCAAGACGCGCGTGCTGCCGGGCCGCGTCGAGCCCGCCGCCCGCAAGCTGATCGAAACCGCCCGCCAGGCGGGCTGGCGCACGCTCGAGATCAACGGCCGCCGCATCACCTTCGATGGCCAGGGCCGCTACTTTACCAGGCGCACCCTGCCCTTCGGCCTGGAAGAAACCGAGATCTGCGACGGCACCACCATCCTGCATCTCTACCCGGAGATCGGGCTGGCGGCCCGCCGCCCTGTCAGCCGCTTCCATCGCCTGGCACTGTCGCACCGCCTGCCCTGGGTGCTGGCCGAGGCCGACGACCTTGCCTACGGTCACGACATCACCCTCAAGGATGAACGCACGGTTGTCATGGCCCCGCGCGATGCGGCCACTCGCAAGGACAAGGAAGGCAAACTCATCCCCTACGGCTGCTTCCACCTGGTCTTTGCCGCCGACGGCACGCTCGCCGAACGCCGGCTGATCC
>JBFWSD010000040.1:0-14298 GCA_050248575.1 Gemmataceae bacterium | reverse complement strand
GGCGGCCCAAGGCAAGCGGGCGCGGCAGCCTGCGGTTTTTGCCAGTCCGATTTCACGCTGCACGAGCGCGACTTGCAGACGGTCTGCCCGCATTGCCTGGCGCGGGTCAGCGATCGGGCTCGTTTCTGTCACCATTGCGGCACAGGGCTAGTTCCTGAACTGAATGCTGGACACAACACACCGCTTGTTTGCCCGGCCTGTGCCGATGAGCGGCAATTGACCAGCCGTCGTCTGGGCCAGGAACAGGTCACGGTGCTGGAATGTGGAGGCTGCGCCGGCATGTGGCTCGGCCACGATGCCTTCGAACTGCTGGTGCAACGGGCGCGGCGTGAGGCGAATCCAGCACGGCGGCGGATCGGCCCGGTGCGCGACAAGGCGCCCGCTCCCGAGTGCGATGCGCGCGGTTCGTTCTATCGTCCGTGCGCGGTGTGTCGTGAGCTCATGAGCCGGCAGCACTATGCCGGTGCATCGGGAGTGATCATCGATGTGTGTCGGCCGCACGGTGTGTGGTTCGACGGGCAAGAGCTGGCAGCCATCCTCGACTGGCTGCGCTCCGGCGGGCAGCCCCGTGAGACCAGGCCACGACCGCCTCAGTACGATGTGGATGTGGCGCGAGAGCCGCTCGTCAGTCAGCCCGCCAGCCCGCTGCTGGCGGCGCTCGGTACGCTGGTGGCCTTCTTGCTGCCGGAGTGATCAAGGGAGCTGTTCCTGGAAGGTCTTGCCAGCGCGGAACGTGAGGAAGAGATCATGATTGGTTGCCGCTGGATCTATACTGTCGTGGTGCTGTTGCTGCTCGGTGCCTGGTGCGGGCGGGCCAGCGCCTGGAGCCGCACCGGACATCACGTCGTCGCGAATCTCGCTTACGATGCGCTCGACGCCGAAACGCGCAAGAAGGCGGTCGAGCTATTGCGGCATCACCCGCGTTTCCGGGATGATTTCACGGCGCCGGCATCGGTCGTCGAGGCGGGCGAGACCGACCGCTGGTGTTTCGCGTTCGCCGCGGAGTGGCCCGACGAGGTGCGTTCGCTGCCCGCTTCGGTGCGGCGGAAGTACGCGCACGACACCTGGCATTACATCAATCAGCCCTTCTTCCTGACCGAGTTCGATCGGAAAGTGCTCGAGAAGGAAATCAAACCGAACCTGGCGCGGGCCCTGCCCGAGAAGCTCGAGGCAGCCCGCGATCCGGAGGAGCTGAACGTGGTGCAGGCCATCAAGCTCTGCCAGGCGCGGCTCAAAGATCCGCAAGTCGGCAAGGAGCGCAAGGCCGTGTACCTGTGCTGGCTCATGCATCTGGTGGGCGATGTGCATCAGCCGATGCACGCGGCCACCCTTTACTCGCGGGGCCGCTTTCATGAACGCAGCGGCGATCGCAACGGCAACGGCATTCCCACCCTGAAGGGCAACCTCCACGGCTTCTGGGACGCGTTGCTGGGCCGCGCCCAGCTCAACGGCATCGGCGACCTCAATACCGTTCGCAAACGCTCCGAAGAGATCCTGGGCGACGCGGAGTTGAAACAAGCCGCGGCGCGCGCTGCGGACGACCTCGATCCCGATCACTGGCTGGACGAAAGCTACCAGCTGGCCACCACGTTCGCCTACTGCCCGCCCGTCCTTGACGCGGTCAAGCAGGGCGAGACCAGGGAGGGCCGGCTGGCCGTCACCGATCTGCCTCTCGAATACCGTCAACAAGCGGGCCGCCATGCCCAGCGCCGCATCGGCGCGGCCGGGCAGCGCCTGGCCAAGCTGCTCCAGGAGTCGCTGAAGTAATCCCGTGGAGTGATGACCCGCGTCCGGCAATCCAGTACAAAACCTGGATGAAGCGCGCCTCCTTCGGACTGTTGCTTGGACTCAGCCTGCTGGCGGGCTGCCAGCGTCAGGATCGCTATCCAGCCCGGCCCATCGTGCTCATCTGCCCGTGGTCGGCCGGCGGCGGCACCGATCGCGTCTCGCGGCAGATTGCCGTCCAGCTTGAAGAACGTCTCGGCGTGCCCGTCAATGTCGTCAACGCCACGGGGGGCGGCGGTGTCGCGGGCCATACGCGCGGCGCGCTCGCCCGGCCTGACGGCTATTCCCTCACCATGATCACCCCCGAGCTCAACATGCTCCACTGGCGCGGCATGACCGAGGTCACGCGCCGCGATTTCGATCCGCTCATGCTGGTGAATCGCGATGAGGCGGCCCTGTTCGTGCGGGCCGACAGCAAGTGGCAAACACTCGCCGACCTGACCGCCGACATCCGCAAGCAGCCCGGGCAACTGCGCGCCTCGGGCACCGCGTATGGCGGCATCTGGCATCTGGCCCTCGTGGGCTGGCTCGAAGCCGCCGGCCTCGAGGCGACCGACGTCAACTGGATCTCCATCAACGGCTCGAACCCGTCGCTGCAACAGCTCATCTCCGGCGGCGTGGAGATGGTCTGTTGCAGTGTGCCGGAGGCCCTGTCGCTCTTGACCGACGCCAAGGGCCGCGACGCCCGCTCGCCGCGCCATATTCGTTGCCTGGGGGTGATGGCCGACAAGCGGCTGGCCGACTTGCCCGACGTGCCCACCTTCAAGGAGCAAGGAGTCGACTGGACCGTGCGCGGCTGGCGCGGGCTGGCCTTGCCCCCCGGCGTGCCCGCGGAACGCAAGGAGCAGTTGCTGGCGGCCCTGCGTGAAGTCGTGCTGAGCGATGACTATCGCAAGTTCCTCGAGCAATCGAGCTTCGGCCATGCCGCCGAGCCCTCGGCCCAGTTCGAGCGCTCGCTGGAGGCCGACGACAAGCTCTACGGCGCCATGCTCGAACGCGAGGAGTTCCGCGCCGTCCACCGCCAGCGCTTCGGGCCGATGTTCTTTCCCACCATCCTGGGCATCTTGCTGGTGCTTGCCACCGGCGCCTGGTTGTTTACCTTGACGCGAGCCCAGATGCCAAAGACGGGGCACGACGGACCGGCAATCGAAGCCGCTTCGTCATCGCGCAGCGGCTGGATCCAGTTTGCCCTCGCCATTGTCTGGGTCGTGCTCTACATCGCATTTGCCGAGGAGCTTGGCTTTGTGCTGACCTCGATCGCGCTCCTGTCGTTCTTCTGGAGCTGGCTGGGTGTACGCTGGCCGGTGGCCCTCGGGCTGGCGGTCCTCCTGTCGGCGGGAACCTATCAGGCGTTTGCCGTCTTGTTGCGTGTGCCACTCCCCTGGGGCTGGCTGGGGTGGTGACATGCTCGAAGCATTCCAGCAAGCCGCGCAAGAAGTTTTTTTGCGGCCCGATGTGTGGGGCGTGATGCTGGCGGCCGCTTTCTTCGGCGTGCTCATGGGCGCCACGCCCGGGCTGACCGCCACCATGGCGATGGCGCTCCTGGTGCCGGTCACGTACTGGCTGCCCACCATTCCGGCGCTGGCCGCCATCGTGACCATGGTGGCCTGTGCGATCTTCGCGGGCGACATCCCCACCACGCTCTTGCGTATTCCGGGCACGCCCGCTTCGGCCGCTTATGCCGACGACGCCTACGCCTTCACCCAGCGCGGACGGGGCCACCAGGCTCTCGGCGTCTGCCTCCTTTTCAGCATCGTGGGCGGGCTGTTCGGTTCGCTGATCCTGATGGTGGCCGGGCAGTATCTCGCGGCCATCGCCACCTGGTTCACCGTCGCGGAAGAGTTCTGGCTCTACATGCTCGGGCTCACCTGTGCCGTGCTGGTCACGCGCGGGGCCAGGTTGCCCGCGCTGGTCGGGCTGCTGCTGGGCTTGATGCTATCGACGATCGGCCTGAGCGCCGTGCATGCCGAGCCGCGTTTCACGCTCGGGCAGGCCGACTTGCTGGGCGGCATCAATTTCATCCCGGCCATGATCGGGCTGTTCGGCGTCTCGGAAGTCCTGAAGAACCTGCTGGTTCTCGATCCAGGTTTGCAGTCCGCGGCCCGCGACGAGGCCGCGGACTCTGCCGGCGGGCAACCCGAGGCGGGCAGCACGCTCGGCGTCGCCACCCAGTTACTGGGCCGGCGGAAGAAGAGCGCAGCCCGCTCTGGCTTCATCGGCGCCGTGATTGGCATGTTGCCCGGCGCCGGCGCCGACATCGCTTCTTTCGTCTCGCTGGCAGTGTCGCGGCGCGCGGGCAACCAGGGGCAAGACGCCGACACGGCCGCGCTCGGCAACATCGCCGACGCCACCACCGCCAACTCGGCCTCGCTGGCGGGTGCGTGGATTCCGGCCCTGGTGTTCGGCATTCCGGGCGATTCGGTAACGGCCATTGTGCTCGGCGTCTTGCAAATGAAGAACGTCAAGCCCGGGCCGGAGATCTTCGAAAAACAGGGCAGCCTGGTGGCGGCGATCTACCTCATCTTCTTTGTCGCCAACCTGGTGCTCTTGCCCGTCGGCTTGCTGGCGATCCGCGCCGGCGGGCTGGTGGTGCGCATTCCCCGACGGGTGCTGTTGCCCGCCATCTTGTTCTTCTGCACGGTGGGCGCGTTTGCCATCAACGGCAGCCCGTTCGACGTGGGCGTGATGCTGGTGATGGGGCTTCTGGGCTTTGGCCTTGAACGCGCGGGAGTGCCGCTCGCGCCGGTCGTGCTCGGCATCATCCTGGGCGGGCCGCTGGAAGAACGCTTCATCCAGACGGTGACCTCGGCGAACGGGGACCTGATTGGCTTCGTGTCGAGGCCGGCCGCGGCCCTGCTTGGCGGGCTGTGCGCCTTGCTCTGGGTGTGGATGGTGTATGCCGCCTGGAGTTCGCGCGAGGACGGTCCCGAATCTCAGAGCTGATGTGGATTCATGCCGATGGCCAGGATGCTGCAGCCCGTGGTGACGGGCAGCCCGAGCTGACGGCCCCGCTCGAGCAGCTCTGCGCTTTCGGCGCCCGGGTTGAGCAAGACTTCATCCACTTTCTTGGTGGCGATGTCGTCGAGGACTTGCAGCCCGACTTCGGGAGGCAAGTAGAGTGTGACCAGGTCGAGGTGATCGGCCGGCACGTCGCGGATGGAAGGGTAGGCTTTCAGCCCTTCGATGGTGGCGGCGTGGGGATTGACCGGGTAGACGGTGTAGCCCTTGGCATGGTAAGCGCGGACGGCCCGGTTGCCGTATTTGTGGGGCTGAGTGCTGGCGCCAAGGATGGCGACGCTGGGCATGACAGCTGCGCTCGCAGGGGCAAAAGGAAAGACCCTTTTCCCCGCCGGTTTACCGGCAGGGAAAAGGGTCGTGAGTTCACCCGCAGTGATCAGAGCACCGTGCCGCTCGAGTCGACCGGCTTGGCGCCGACCGAAGGAGTGGAGTCGCCCGGCTTGCCGTGGATGGCATCAAAGACTTCTTGCCGGTGGACGGGCACTTCCTTGGGGGCAACGATACCTAACCTGACTTTGTCGCCCCGGATCTCCACGACCGTCACGGTGATGTCGTTGTTGATGACGATGCTCTCGTTTTTTTTCCTGGACAGTACTAACATCGCCGCCTATCCTTCTTGGAGACAAAGGTGCAAATCCTGATGAACTGGCTCCCACGCGCCTTTGCGAAGCGCGCCGGTGAAGATCCCCTTCCGCCTGAAGGAGCCAGGTTGAGACCCCACCTTGAGGTTGTGCGTCCGTGCCACCGCGGCTGGAAGTGGCAAGAACTAGCCTTCCGGAAAGCTCTCATCAATAACTCTATACTTCTAAATGTCAGCCGTCAAGAGTCGGCTTGCCGAGTGGGGAGTTTTTCTCTTGATTTGGCATGAGTCTTGGCACACTCCGAACGATCCCCGCGCGACGAAAAGCCGTAAATTCGGGAGGATTCGTTGCCTCTCGCGTGACCCTACCCATCACGGAAGATTTTGGCAATTTAGGTAAAATCGGGCCAGCTGGCGCACCGTGGGGCTTGGGTCGTTTGCGGCCATCTGCTCTATCCTATCGCTCAGGTCAACCACGATCTGTTCGCTTGCCGCGCGGATGGATGCTGCCCGCACTGCGGGCGAAGGATCGTGACTCAGACGCCGCAACCAGATGCCGGGCTCGACTTCTCCGTTCTGATCCAGGTGGTCGAGGACCTTCAGTCGATTGGTCGAGCGCGGATCGGTGATGAGGCGGCCCATTTGCAAATGTTCGGGCAAGAGCCCGCGGCCCCTGAGGGCACTCTCGCACAGCTTGCATACTACCGGATCGCTATCGTGCAACCAGTAAAGCAATTCATCGGTGCCGATGACGTCGGGGGCCGGGCCAAGCCGCAGCATGGCAGCCCGGCGGACTTCCGCGTCCTGATCGCGCAGCAGAGTGACCGTTTGCTCCGGTATGCCACAGCGAAAAGCGAGCTCGACAGCCTGGATGCGCGTGGCCGGATCCTTGTCTGCAATGCAGCCACAAACAAGGTGGCTGCACCAGGTGTTCAGCTCCGGGCTCGTGGGCACGCGGCAAGCCAGCACCAGCACTTGCTTGCGAACTTCGGGCACGCGGGCCGCCTGCCCGAGTAACTGCCGCAGCGCCTGTACGGGCACCGATTCCTTGCAGGCCAGTTCGACCGCGGCTTGCTTGCCCGGCACGCTCAGCGCGTCGAAATCATCGGCGAGCTTCTGGATGAGGGCGGCGGTTCGTTGATCGCTGGGGCCCCATTCATCGATCAGGAGCGCCAGGCAATGGGCCGCGTTCGCGCAGGCCTTGGCATCTTCCCGGCGCAGACATCCGACCAGGTCGTTGACAGCTGCACTGCCCAGCCCGGCGGCTTGTTGTGCCCAGGTGTCCCGGTCAGCGTCGGCCGTGGCCAGCTGCTGAACGTAATACCAGGAAAGAAGTCGGTCCTGGAAGAACCAGCCCAGGATTCCCGCCAGGGCAGCCAGCACGCCCACAAGGCCAAGCCATTTCTTCATTGTCTCGTTCCTTGCGCGGTTCCGACGGGCGCCAGCACGCAGCTGGGCGCGGAGCGAGTATATAAGTTGTCCAGCTGAATCGAAGCAAGCCCAGCTGAGGCTGTCAGCGTGCCTGGACCAGATGGTCTGGCAAGCTGGCGTCGGACAGCCCGGGCGGGGGGATTCCGAGGAAGTAGGTAAAGATGGCGGCGATGTCTTGCGGTTTCACGCGGTCGCCGCGCCGGCCGGGCTCGATGTCAGGGCCATACACCAGCAAGGGGACATGCGTGTCGTAGGGATGCGGCGTGCCGTGCGTGGTGCCCGTGGTGAAGCTGCTGCTGAAGAGATAGCGCGGCTTCTGGAAGAGCACGATGTCGCCCGCGCGGCCTGGATAGAACGAACGGCGCACGGCCCGGGCCAGCGGGTCGTCGCGCGTGGCCTTGTCGAACAGATCGCGGCTCGTGTAGGCTGCCTGCAGCCCGGGCTGTCTTTCGATCCAGTGCGCCAGCGCGTCGGCCACCTCGGCCAGGGCCAGACCGCGACTCTTCAGCGCCGCGCGATTGAAGTAAACCCAGCTCTCGTCGAAGCTGTCGAACCAGCGGGCCGGCTTCTGCGGATCGCCGAACTTCTCATCGAGGAACAGCGCGGCGTCCTCCGTCAGACTGCGTAGCGAGATTCGCTCGGCCTCGAGACCGCGCTGCTTCGACACCTCGGGCAGCGGGCAAACGCCGTGATCCGCCGACAGGGCCAATACATATTGCCCCTTGCCGACTTTCTCATCCAGGAAATCGAGCAGCTCGGCCACCACGCCGTCCGAACGCACCGTGACGTCCATCACCTCC
The DNA here is from genome assembly GCA_050248575.1 of Gemmataceae bacterium. Taxonomy (GTDB): domain Bacteria; phylum Planctomycetota; class Planctomycetia; order Gemmatales; family Gemmataceae; genus JBFWSD01. The sequence goes on along the minus strand of JBFWSD010000040.1, from coordinate 6,684 downwards.
GGAGAATCGGGCCCGTAGCGATGGCCGATGAGGTCATTCGAAGAGAAACTGATGGAGAGCAGGTCGGGGTACTCATCCTGTCCGAGGTTCTCGGCGACAATGGCCCGCTTGGCCAGTTCCAGGAGCACGTTGTTACCGAACGGGCTCTCGGCAACCTTGGCGTAATACTTGGGATCCTTGCCGGCGGGCAGCGGATGTTCGAAGTCGCCCGGCTCGTCGTCGGGATCGCGAAACAGCCCGAGCTTCTTGAGATCGAGGTTGGCTTCGAAGGGGGTCCAGTTCTTGCCCCGCCACTGATCGATGAAGCCGCTCTTGTTGAAGTCGCTGACCCAGCGCTGGGGCAGATCGCGATAGTAGGTCGACGTGACGAACTCGCCGGCGCTGCTATCGAACCAGTAGCAGGCGTCGGGCTGCTTGCCTCCAGGCAAGACCGCCGAGCGATCCTTGAGCGACAGGCAGACGACGCGCCCTTTCCCCTTGTTGGATTGTTTCAGCACGTCGGCCACTCCCGGAGCCAGCAGCCGTTCGGGCGAGGTTCCCTTGGCATTGGGCTTGGGCGGCACGCGCTTGTAGCGCGTGGAATCGACGCAGTAAACGGGCTTGCCCAGGTTGCGATCGAACCAGTCGTTGTCGATGATGCCGTGCTGGGCAGGCGAGCAGCCCGTCAGCATGGAGGCGTGGCCCGGCGCGGTCTTGGTCAACGCGTAGGGATAATGGCAGTTATCGAACCAGGCGCCTTCCTTCATCAAGCGCTGAAAGCCAGCGGGGCCGAAGTAAGACTGCCAGCGCTCGAGATAATCGCCGCGCAACTGATCGAAGACGACCAGCACGGCCAGCTTCACCCGGACCGGCGGCGGCTCTGGTCTAGGCTGCGCGGGCGGTTCCTGGTGACCCAGAGCGACAAAGCTGAGCCCGGCCAGGATCAACACGACCAGGATCAGACGCAATGGTGACGAGCGCGATAGTTCGAGCGCGGACATGATGCCTCTCGTTTCCGAAAGTTACTGAAAGAGCGCTTCGACATAGGTATCGGGATCGAACGGCTCGAGGTCGTCGATCTTCTCCCCCACGCCGATGAACTTCACGGGCAGGTCGAGCTTCTGCTTGATGCCGAAGATGGCCCCGCCCTTGGCGGTGCCGTCGAGCTTGGCCAGGATGATGCCGCTGCACTGCACGGTCTTCTTGAACATTTCGGCCTGGGTGATGGCATTCTGGCCGCTGGTGGCATCGAGGACCAGCAATACTTCGTGCGGGGCGCCGTCGATTTGGCGGCTGACCACGCGGTGGATCTTTTCCAGCTCGCGCATGAGGTGGGCCTGGGTGTGCAGTCGGCCCGCGGTGTCGACGATCAGGATGTCGAAGCCGCGTGCCTTGGCCTTCTCGCACGCATCGTGGGCCACGCTGGCGGGGTCGCTGCCTTGCTGAGCCTTGACGATCTCGCAGCCCAGCCGCTGGCTCCAGATGGTGAGCTGTTCGACGGCGGCGGCCCGGAACGTGTCGCAGGCAGCCACCAGGACCTTCTTGCCCTCTTGCTGGCAGCGATTGGCCAGCTTGGCGATCGAGGTGGTCTTGCCCGAGCCGTTGACGCCGGCAATCATCACCACGGTGGGGCCGCCCGCTTGATAGCGCAGCCCGCCCTCGGGCACCGTGAGCTGTTCGCGCAGTTGCTCCTTCACGAACGCTTCCACGTCGCCCGTGATTTCTTTGTCGAGGAAGGCTTGCTGCACGCGTTCGACGATGGCCGAGGTGGCCGCCGTGCCGACGTCGGCCAGGTAGAGCCGCTTTTCCAGCTCGTCGAGGAACTTGCGGTCGACGCGCCCCTTGAGGCGGAACAGGGCTGCCACGCCGCTGAACACGCCGCGCGTCTTGGACAGGCCTGCCTTGATCTTGTCGAAGAGGGCACGAAACATCGAAGCTCTCTGCAAGTGAGGTCGGAATCGTCTGGCAGCCAGCGACCGAGAAACCCAGCAGCCGGGCTTCTGCTGCGCCGCGTTGTCACTGCAATGGACTCTCCACGGGCGTTTCCTCGCCGCGTTTGAGCAGGCGATCGAGCACGCCGTTGACGAAGGAGGGAGAATCGGCCGAGCCAAAACGGCGGGCCAGTTCGATCGCTTCATCCACGACCACGGCCCCGGGCGAATCCATGGCGTATAGCAGTTCAAAAGCGCCCAGCCGCAGCACGTTACGGTCCACGGCCGCCATGCGCGGCACGCGCCAGTTCTCGGCCGCCTCCGTCAGGCGCACGTCGATCGACTCGAGGTTATTCATCACCCCTTCGTACAGACCCTGGCAGAACTTCTGCAGTTCGCGATCCTTGAGCCGGTCGCCGATGAAGCGTTCAATCACACTACGGTCGATTCCCGGATTCAGATCGCGCTGAAAGAGAAGTTGCAGGGCCACCTCGCGTGCTCGTGATCGTCGCGTCATGCCCAGATTATATCAACTGGCCCATGGGGGCGGCCAAGTTCCTGACCGGCAGCGTCGCCCTCCGGTGCCGAACCCACAGGCAAAACAAAAAACTCGGAAAGAGAGAAATTGGGCTAACAGTCGTCGGTCCCCTTGCACACTTCGCTTGCACACCGACAGCCATGCTACAATCGCCCTTGTTCATTGCCTTCTCCCGACTTGGGACGAAAATCGCCGAATCTGGAGTGTGCAAGCGACCATGCCCGACAACTCCCATGACCTCGTGCCAGTGCAGCCGACGCCGGCACGTGCATTAGCGCAATTCGTGAGCTTGCGGCTAGTTTCCTTGATGATGCGCCGGGCAGAGGAAAGGTACGTGTCAGGCTTGTCTGTCCGATTCTTGCTGGCAACTTGAAATGGCCCGTTCGTCCCGGTTACCATCCCGCTGTGGTAGCCTGATCCATCTTTAGCCCAACCATGAGGGGCACCATGAAGCCTGTCGACATCGTGCGCGAGATCTTTGCCCAAGCCCAGGAACTGCCGGAGCCGTATTCGGCGCTATCCGAAAAGGAGAAACAACAGGCGAACGCGTTGCTGAAACGCTTCGAGGAACTGGCCGCCAAGCACAAGAAGCTGCCCCACGCCGGCATGGTGTGGCCGATGCTGCTGAGCAAGAATGGCCGATACGAAGAGGCGCTCGAACTGACCGAGCGGCAGTATCAGGAATCGCCAAACTGGGAGACGGCGGTGGCCGCCGCCAACGCTGCCCGCCGGTCCGGCGACCAGGAAACCGCCGCGGCCATGTTTGCCAAGGGCGCCGAGCACGACCCGGACGACCTGACTTGCTTTCTGGAAATCGGCGACATTCGCCTCGAGCAAGATCGGTATGCCGACGCCCTCGAAGCCTACGAAAAGGCCCTGGCGCTGGATGAACGCCATCAGTGGGCGCTGCCCTCGGCGTTCTATTGCCGGCATCGCCTGGGCCTGAAGGGCAAATGGCTAACCAGCCTGCGCGAAGTGGCGAATCAAGAGGGCTGCACGTGCGGGCTGGAGGGGTGCCTGACCAACCTGCTGGGCGGCTACGGATCGAGTGCGGGGATTGCCCGCGCGGAGTATTTGCTCGGCAAGCTGGGGAAGAAACGTGGCTGAGATTGGCTTGCAACAGGAGAAGAGTTGAGACAGGGAACTTGAGACTCGGTCGCGATTGTGCGGGCAAGGACGCAACTCTCCGCGCGAGGCCCTGGTTGTTTTCAAAAACCTCGCGGGCGTGCGCCTTGCGACGGGCGGGCTAGATCGCCTTGCCCTTGCGCTTGTCCTTGCTGGCGGCCCGTTCGTGCCCGCCCAGCAGCTTTTCCAGCTCTTCCACGCCGTCCTGCTCTTGCAGGATGATGTCTTCGAGCAGCACGCGCAGCGGCGTGTTGTCGTCGCACATTGCGAGGGCTTCGCCGTAGAGCTTGACGGCCCCGCGTTCGAAATCCAGGCCAATATGCAGCATTTCGTGGAGATCGGTGGACTGGCGAACCTCGTCCCGTTCCACGGTGGGAACGCCGCCGAGGGCCACGATCTTGTCGCCGATCAGGCGGGCGTGCTGCATCGACTCCTCGGCCCCTTCGCGGAACTTGCCCGCGTAGGCGGCCCGCCACAGGTCCTGGACCAGGAAGCTGTGCTGCGTGTACTGCACCACGCCGGTCCATTCCCAGCGGAGGATGTCGTTGAGCTTGTCGATCATCTTCGACTTGTTCATGACGCACTCCTGTGAAGAAAAGATGTCAAGGCAACCCGATGCTCTCTCGGAGAGGGAGGCAATCGAGGTGCCAACTGAAGGGTATTCTACGGATTGAGGGAATCCAAGCGAGATGGATTTGCCTCCGGGCGCGCCTGTGAACGCTGCGCGTTCGCCTCAAGATCGCCGCCTCGTGAGCCTCGGCACCTGCCGCAAATGGGACAGGATCAACTCGTCAATCAGCGTAGAACGTTGGGTCGTCAGCACAGTTTGGATCGTAGTTGAACGTCATCTCGCATTGCTGATCCGCCGTCACTGTCAGGAGAAAGCCATGCCACTGGTCCTGGGGCAGCTGACGCCGCAGCGCGTCGAGCGACAGAACCAGGAGGGTCATACTGGCGGGCATGGTGATTGGCGGAGACGCACTGGCGGTTGCTGCCCGGATCTTGTAGTTGAAGCCGCCTTGATGATCGAACCGGACATCGAGAGCAATCGCGCGCCACGTTTGATCTTGCAGGTGCGATTCTGCCTGCTGAAACAAGGCGTCCGCAAGTGAGCGAAGCAGGTTCTCGAAATCGTCTCGGCCAATCAACGGTTGCATTCCTGAACTCCCGCGCGATGAGCCTGACTAGCCGTTCCGGCCCTTGCCAGGAACAACGAGGAGTCAGTTTCCACCCTATGTCACAGTGTATACTCGGAATGACGGGTATTCATGTCGACAGGACAGGAGATACGCTTGGTGAACGAGGCCACATTCGACCGTTTCCTGGGCTGCCTGCTCGGTCAGGCCGTGGGGGATGCCGTGGGGGCCGCCTACGAAGGGCTCACGGCCGATCACATCTACTGGCACTTTGGCCCGGCCTGCGACCTTGTCAAGAACCCCGATGACGACCCGCTCTTCTACACCGACGATACGCAGATGATGATCGGCGTCGCGGAGACGCTGATCGCGCACGGAGAGATCGACGAATCGGCCCTGTGCCAGGCGTTTGTAGCCAACTACGAACCGCAGCGGGGTTACGGGCAGGGTGCCCGCCGGGTCATTGAAGCGATGGCAGACCAGGAAGACTGGCGCACGCTGACGGCGACTCTTTTCCCGGGCGGCTCGCTCGGCAACGGCGCGGCCATGCGGGCTGCCCCCATCGGGCTCGTCTTCTGCCACGACCTCGACCGCGTGGCCGAAGAGGCGAGGCTGTCGGCGCTTCCCACACACGTTCATCCCATCGGGATCGAGGGGGCTCAACTCCTGGCCTTGGCGGTGGCTCTGGTGGTACGGTCGGCGACGTTCGATCGGGCGGAGTTCTATCGAGAGTTGCTGGCGCGATGCCAGGACGAGGAGTTTCGCTGGCAGTTGCAGGCAGCCCGCAAGCTGCGCGGGCAGCATTCGCTGAGCTTTCTGGGGAACAGTCTGGAAGCGCATCGCTCGGTGGTGACGGCGATTGCGTGTTTCACGGCCGCGCCGGATGACTACGAGGCGGTGATTGCCCGGGCCATTGCCCTCGGCAATGACACCGATACGCTCGCGGCCATGGCGGGCGCACTCGCTGGCGCCCACCTGGGCAGCGCCGCCATCCCAGTTCCCTTGCTCGACAAGCTGGAGAACGGCGCCAAGGGCCGCGACTACATCGCCACGCTCGCCGCAAAGTTGCACGAGCGCCTCCGTTGATGCGTCGGAATGTCTTCCGGCGGGGTCGCTGGGGCTTCCTCCCGTCGCTAACGCTCCGGGCTCGCCTGTGAACGCTGCGCGTTCGACTCGTGAACGCCGCGATCACCGTCAGCGGCGGGATGACCCTCGCTGGCGCGCTGGCGCTTTGGGTTGGTTTCGTTGGTTCGCCTGATACGCTCGTGAGCGCTGTGTGGTCACCAGCAGCGGCGGCGGTAGCAGCCCCGGCCGTAGCCGAAGCCGACGCCGACGGCGACGGGCGGCGGCGGATAGGCGGGCTCCACCACGTAGACGGGCTGCCGGTAGCCCGCGGGCTGCACGCGCTGGGCCGTCATTTGCATCTCTTGCACCACCGCATCGCTCACGCCGTTCGCCTTCAAGAGGCCGATGTCGGCCGGCGTCAGGTGAAAGACGCTGCCCGAGGAGCGGATCTGCGTGATGATGACGGGGTCGCTGATGTGGCCATGGGCCATGTTGATGACGTCGGCGATGCCGATCTGCTGCTGAGCTTGCTGCTGGGCCACGGCGGTGGCGGTGGCGCGGGCCTCGGCTTTCTCGATGTTGTTGCCAATCAGCCCGCCCGTGACGGCGCCGGTGACGGCGCCGATGGCGGCGCCTGCGCCGGTGTTGCCCAGGGCATTGCCGATGGCCGCGCCCGCGCCGGCGCCGACGAGGCCGCCGCCAACCACGCCCTGATCGGTGGGTGTCATCGAGGCGCAGCCGCTGCTGAGTAACAACACGATGGGCAAAAAGGCCGCGAATCGTATCTTGATCATGGTATTTGCCTCGAACGAGTGGCGGACCGGGGCCGTAGGAATCCTAGTGCCCTTTACAAGTCCACGGGCGGGTCGAAGAATATGCCCGGGTGCCCGCGCGGGGTCAAGGGCAGAAG
>JBFWSD010000039.1:0-14486 GCA_050248575.1 Gemmataceae bacterium | reverse complement strand
GGTACGATGGACCACACGAGCTCGCTGGAGCTTGGCCAGAGCAGTGTCTCGGTGAATGAGCGGCATCGTGTCGGAAGGACCAGGGCGCAAGAGCAGAAACTCCACGTCGTCCTCTTGGTACATCTCACCCAATCGCCGCCAATCGGCGGCTGCGCTGCAGAGGTACCCTCCGTAGAGTTCCGCGAGGTTGCGGTCTGACATGGCTCCTGCTCCTGGCCGGGCTATGCCCGCCTCTCGGCGGCGAGCGAGCAGGGTGTCGTCGACCGAGAGGCGGACCACCGGGTAGCTACTCCCGGCGTCCCGACATCGTAATCTTAACCGATCCGCGCCACCAGCTCCACGGCCTTCAAAATGTCCAGTTCCGCATAGTGGTCCGCGATGACGGGCGACGAGTGCCCCAGCAGGGCCCGGGCAGCGTCTAGGCCGGCTTCACGGCGGGCCTTCGTTGCGGCGGCATGTCGGAGCTGGTGCGGGTGCCAGTAGGGTATTGGGGCCAGCCCCTCAGCCTCGCGTTTCTGGTTCGCCCTGGTGATGGCCTTCCTGATCGCCACGGAATACGTCGAGGGCTTGTACTTGTCGCCGAACCGCAGTCGCGGCGTGCTCCGCTTCTTGGCGGCCACCCGCTTCGTCTCGCACGGGTAGACCTTGGTGCGACGCTGGGCGCGCGATCGCTCACGCATCTCTTCCGCGCTTTCACGAGGCGAGAAAAGGTAGGCTTGCAGGTCTGGCTTGAGGTGCCTGCGGACGATCTCCTGACCACGCGGTCCTATGGCAATGATCCTCTTCTTGCCCTGGTGCAGAGTCTTGTGCTGTACTGGGTGGAACAGCCACACGGCGCCGGTCATGTCCAGGTCAGCCGCCCGAATGATGCACAGCTCACCGGATCGCATCCCCGTGTAGAGTTGCAACATCGCCATGTCAGCCAAAGTCGGTGTGAGGTACTGGAGCGTCTCTTCGACGTGCGCCACCGGCACGGGCTTGACCGGTTCCGTTTCCCTGGCCTTGGACCTACCACGCTGCAACCCGCGCACAGCCTGAAGTCCGTGCAGCACGTCAGGCGGCACCAGTTCGTTCTCGACGGCCCATTTCCAGATACGCCTGATCCTGGCGATCCGTTGATTGATGACACCGCGCGCCAGGCCAGCTTCGATCATGTTTTCGCGCACGGCTTTAAGGGCAAGTGGTGAGAAGCGACGAGCCGGACTGCATCCGTACATGACCCGCAACGACCGCAAGCTGAGTTTGTATTCCTTCAGTTCCTGCGTGGCCGTGCCGTCGGCGTAGCGGTAATGGTCTTGTGCCCAGGGCAGCCACGCGGCGAGCAACTCATCGACGGTGATGTCAGCCGCGGTCGCCGGTCGGCGCCGGTCTCGGACTTCCCATTCGGCCAGTACGCGGGCGTACTCGGCGCGGCTCTCCTTCGTCCCATACTTACCGAGCAAGACATCGCTGCGTCCACCCAGGCCATCTGGCAGCGTCACCACGGCATAGTTACCGCTCGGTGTCTTCTTCTTTCGGTACTTGGGGATACGTGTGCGGTCGGACATAGTTGCGGCCTCCCAGTGCGCGGAAAATTCCGCGCTGAGCGGGTATCGGGCCGCACTACCGACATTCGGTAGGTACGCTTATCTTGCGTTCGGCATGTGACTTGTATTAAAGAGGCCCCTCCCGGATTCGAACCGGGGATGGCGGATTTGCAATCCGCTGCCTTACCGCTTGGCTAAGGGGCCAGCTTTGAGGATCGTAGCCGGCGCGGGCGAGACTGTCAATGACACCTGGTCAGCCCAGCTTGCGGGGGCGGCAATCAATGCAGCTTGCCCAGGTTCCTGAGGTCTTCTCCGGTGGGCATCTTGAAGTGCATCACGATGTGCGTCTGCCTAGATATCGGCTGGCGCGGGCTGCCGCTTGAGCGATACAGTCGCCTAACCTTTCAAACGGCGGGCCAGGGCTTCGATCTTCTCCCGGCAAGCATTCCGGGCTGCCGCGTAGCCCTTCGGGTCAATCTTGCCTCCCTTCAGGTAATCGAGCACGAATGACTCGGCGGCAGCCAGCTCCGGACATGCATCCGCCACCTGGGCGGCCAGGCGATTGGGAATGGCCGTCACGCCGTTGCGATCGCCGTGCAACAGATCGCCTGGATGCACGATGAGGCCGCCTACGCGCACGGGCAGGTTGAGATGCACGAAGTGGCAATAGCCATGGGCACAGATGGTGCCGCTGGTGAAGCACGGGAAGTTGATGGCTTCGACCTGGTCGAGATCGCGGCCCGCGCCGGTGGTGATCAGCCCGACGGCGCCGAACGCCTGATAGGTGGTACACATGACCTCGCCAAAAGTGGCGGCCACGGGCGGGTCATCGAGATCCTGGAAGACGACGACCGCTGGCCCGGGCAACTCGGCGAAGGAAGCGACCTGGTCGGCGAGCCCGGCGTAAACGTCCCCCTGACGCGGCGCGGCCGCGGCCCGGAATGTCGCGGTCGAGGCGAAACCCACCATCGGTTTCATCTTTGGAAAACACGACTGGATGCGTCCATCCATGTAGAAAGCCGTGCGCGGCACCAGGTCGAACAGCTCGACTACATTGCAGATCGTCGGGGTGTCGAACTGCCTCAATTTTTCAAGGACGGCGGGCGCGACCGGTTCGAAAGTAGCCATCGAGATTCCTCGCGTGGATGGTGCAGGGCAGGTGTTCCTGCCGGATGATCGTATGGCCGGCGGGCACAAAAGCAAAAGGGAAAATCGCTCGGTGGTTGCCAGCGGCGGCCTTCCCGGGGACAATGGAAGGGGAAAGATGGCCCTGAGGACACAACATGTACATCAATCTGATGATGGCCGGGTTCTGGGTGGCCATCGGCGTGACGATGCTGATTTACCACCGGCTCAATCCACAGGCGCCGCTGGAGATTCTGGGGACCGGGATATCGGCGGGCTGGCTCGCCATCTTCCTGGCCCTGTACAACGTGGCCCGCTGGTGGAGCGCGGCCAGCTACGTCAAGGAAAAGGAGGCCGCCGAGAGCCGCGCCGAGCGGATCCAGGATCGGCAAAAATACAGCTCGCTCATGGTCGAGCGCCCGGAATTTGACTTCACGAAGGATGAGAAGAAAGAGGACGAGGAGACCAGGAACGGCAACTGAGCGAGGATTCCATCACAAGAGGCCCGGCTTCTCGAGCCCGATGCATCGGGCAGCAAGAAGCCGGGCTTCTCTTTCGTCACGACATCGAAATGGCTTCGCCCGCTCTGGGGACCGGGGCTTCGAGCGGCGGGCCGGAACGCCAGCCAATCGCCTTCAAGAACAGTTCCTTGCACTCCATGGTCAGACTGAAGAGGGCGGGCACCACGATCAAGGTGATCAGCGTCGACACGAGCAGCCCGCCCAGCACGACCGCGCCCAGCCCGCGATAGAGTTCGCTGCCCGCACCTGGGAACAAGACTAGCGGCATTAGCCCGAACAGCGTGGTGGCCGTGGTCATGAAGATCGGGCGGATACGGTTACGCACGCTTTCCAGCACCGCCTGCCGCATCGGCATGTTCTCTTCGCGCATGTGGACCAGCGACTGTTCCACGATCAGGATCGGGTTGTTCACCACCGTGCCGATCAGGATAACGAAGCCGAGCATGGTGAGCACGTCGAGGGGCTGCAACACGAAGAAATTCAGCAGCCACAACGCCGCAATGCCGCCCACGGCGCCCAGCGGCACGCTCACGATCACCACGAATGGGTAAAGCCACGATTCGAAGAGGGCCGCCATCAACAAGTAGGTGATCAGCAAGGCCAGCAGGAAGTTGAACCGCAAGGCGCGCCAGGTGGCACGCAGCTCGTCGGCGGTGCCCGACAAGTTCACTTGATAGAGCCCCTGCTCGAGCTCGCCCGATTCGATCAAGGGCTGCACCACCTGCGTTTGCAGCCGCTCCAGGGCTTCTTCGAGCGGGATATTGTCGGGGGGCGAGACCTGGATGGTGATGGCGCGTTGCCGCTCGCGGTGATTGACCTGCTCGGGGCCGCTGCTGATGATGACGTCGCCCAGCGCCTTGAGCGGGACCAGCTCGCCGGTGCGGGTGGCCACTGCCAGCGTTTCCAGGTCCTGGCTGTGACTGGCCTGGTGTTCCTGGCCGATGATGCGCAGGTCGATCTTGTCGCCGCCGATGAAGTAGTCGGCCGCATAGGCGCCGTCGACAAGGGCATCCACCGTGTAGCCGAGTTCTTCGGCCGACATGCCCATTTGCGCCGCCTGATCGCGCTTGGGGATGACGTGGACCTCGGGGCTGGACAGGTCGAGGCTGGGCTTCGGGATGGCCTGGCAGCCCGGCAAGAGCTCGGGCATCTGGCCGATGATGCGGCCACCCAGGGCCACCAGCTTGCGCAGGCTGGGCCCGGTGATTTCGACGTCGATGGAGCGGCCGGCACCCAGCCCGCGTTCAAAGAGGCTGGATTGCTTGGCCACCACGAACGTGCCGGGGATCTTGCTGCCCACCTCGCGGACCACGGGGATCAGCTCGGCGCAGCGTTGCGGGTCGGCGGCGCGCAGCCCGAGGAAGAGTTGCTTGCCGCGGGCCACAAAGAAATAGTCGCCGATGGCGGGCCTGCCGTTCACCTCGGTGGTGCCTTTTTCAATATCCCAGTAGGGCCGCAAGGCATTCTCGATCTGCGTGCCGATGGCGATGGTCTGGTCGATGTTGTAGCCCGGCGGGGGCAACAGAATGCCGAAGACCAGATTGCGATTGCCGCCGGGCAAGTATTCCACCTTGGGCAACAAGAACCAGCTCAGCCCGAGGGCAACGCCCACGAACAGGGCCACCGCCGCCAGCCGCCGCAACATGCTGCGCTGCAGCCAGGCATTGACCCCCACGACATGATCGACGAAGCGATTGCCCAGCGCGTCCGCCGGATTCAGGAGCGTCTTGCGCAAGATACGTTTGAACCCGGACGCGTGCATGTCCCCGTGAGCCGACTGTACAGAAGCCAGGGCGGCCCCGTTCGAATGCAGCGTGCCGTTCTCGCCCGCCGCGCCGGCGTGCGCCGGGCCGTCGTGGCCATGTTCTTTCAAGAGACGGGCCGCCGCCGTCGGAATCAAGGTGATGGACACGAGCAACGACAGCGCGATGCCCGAGCTGATCGCCAGGGCAATGTCGCGGAACAGCTGCCCGGCTTCTTCCTGGATGAACACGACCGGCACGAACACGGCCAGCGTGGTCAAGGTGGAGGCCAGCACGGCCATCCATACTTCCTGCGTGCCGACCACGGCGGCCCGGAAGGGAGACTTGCCCAGCTGATGATGGCGGTAGATGTTCTCCAGTACGACCACGGCGTTGTCGACGAGCATGCCGACTGCGAAGGCCAGCCCGGCCAGGCTGATCACGTTGAGCGAGCGGCCCATGATCCACAGCATCAGGAAGGTGCCGATGATGCTGGTGGGGATCGCCAGGCCGATGACCAGCGTCGAGCGGCCGCTGCGCAAGAAGAGCAGCAGCACCGCCACGGTCAGCAAACCGCCCACCACGATATTGTCTTTCACCAGCCCGATGGCGGAGTAAATGTACTCGGTTTCGTCGTAGACCTGGTCGATCTGGAGGCGGCGTTGCTTGAGCACGGTGGCGTTCAGCTCGCGGGCTGCCTCGCGCAGGCCGTTCATCACCTCCAGCACGTTCGCGCCCGATTCGCGCAGCACGCTCATGCCCATGCGTTCCTGGCCGAAGCGGCGCAAGACCCCCTCGGGCTTCTTGTGGCCGAAGACGGCCTTGCCCACATCGCGCACATAAACCGGGCTCTTGTTGTCTTGGTAGGCGATGACCGTGGCTTCCACCTCGGGAAGCGAACGGTACTGCCCGAGCGTGCGGACCACGTAACGGCGTTTGCCCTCCCAGAAGTCGCCGCCGGAGGTATCCTTGTTCTGCCCGCGCAGCGCGGTGCGGACGTCGTAGATGGTCAGGCGGCGGGCTGCCAGCTTCTGCGGATCGATGATGACCTGGATCTCTTCTTCCTCGCCGCCGCGCACCTCGGCATCGGACACGCCGCTCACGCGTTCGAAACGGGCCTCGATCACGTCTTCGGCGAACTTGCGCAGCTTGGGCACGTCGATGTCGGGGGGCAGCAACTCTTTGAGTTCGGGGTGCTTTTCGGCCAGCTCGCGCAGGCGATACTCGGCCACGCCGAAGTTGGCCGCGCTCAAGACGGGCTGCAATGTCTCCTTGAACTCGGGATGGTTGACGACGAATTCCTCCATCTCCTCGCGCGTGGCCAGCCGCGGGCTGATGATGAACCAGGCGATCGGCCGATCCGACAGATTCGACGTGCGGATGAAGGGCTCGTCGGCGTCTTCCGGATACTCGCGGACCTGCTGCAGGTGCGTGTTGACCTTGAGCAGGGCCTCGTTCATGTTGGTGCCAACCGCGAACTCGAGGGTGATGCGGCCCGTGGAGTCGTAGGCTTCCGAGGTCATCTTGGTGACCCCTTCCACGCTCTTGAGCTGCTTCTCCTGCTCTTGCACGATCTCGCGTTCGACCTCCTGCGGACTGGCCCCGGGCCAGCGCGTCTCGATCGTGAGCGTGGGCACCTGCACCTCGGGCGTCAGCTGCATCGGCATGCCCACAAGCGCGATGATGCCGAACAGGCAGACGAGCAAGACGCCTACCGACACCTTGACCGGATTGCGCACGACAGCTTCGATGAAATTCATGGGTCTACTCGTTCACGGAGCGAGCACACGGAGTGAAGCGGAAGTCATTGCGCCGATTTGGGGCGCGAGGTATCGGGAATGACATTCACGGATTGCCCGTCGCGCAGGCGTTCGTTGCCCTGCACGACGACTTGCTGCCCTTCCTTGAGGTCGCCGGTCACCTGGATCCAGTCGCCGTCGCAGACGCCGAGTTCAACGGGCAGGGCGCGGACCTTGCCGTCCTCAACCACGTAGACCACGCGGCGCGCGCCGCCCAGCACCAGCGCGTCTTTCGGCACCAACAAGCCGGCCTGCTTCTTGCCCACCGGCAAGAGCACGCGGGCAAACATGCCGGCCTTCAAGAGCGGGCTCTTGCCCCCTTCCTTGTTCTTGACGCGGACCTTGACCGGAAAAGTGCGGGCACGCATGTTCCCCGCAGGGACGATGATGGCGACCTCGCCCGTGAACGTTTCCTTGGGCAAGGCGGCAATCTCCACGCGCACGGTGTCGCCGATATTGAGCAGGCTGATGTAATCCTCGACAACGGCCACCTCGACGTCGACAAAGTCAAGCTCGCTCACCTCGGCCACCAGGTCGCCTTGCTGGACCCACTGCCCGGACTCGGTCTTCTCGGCAGTGATGTAGCCGTCGAAGGGGGCATAGATGGTGTGACGGTCGAGCATTTCACTCAGGCGGCGGACCTCCGCTTCCTGGGCCTGAACCCGTGCCTTCATCTGGGCGATCTTTTTCTGCCGCGGCCCCTCGAGCAACTTGAGGGCGGCCTTGGCCTCGCGCAGCTGTTCCTCGGACTGATTGGCCAGCGAGACGGCCTCTTCGACCTCTTCGCGGGCCACGCTGCGGCCCTGCAGCTGGAGCATGCGGGTTCGCTTGGCCACACGCAGCTCGTGCAAGGCCTGGGTATAGTTGGCGCGGGCCTTGGCCTGTTCGATCTCCTCGGGCAAGGCGCCGATCATTTCCTCGAGCTCGGCCTGCCGCAGCGCCAGCTCTCCCTTGGCCACGTCGACCTCGGCGGCAATGATCTGGGTGCGCAGCTGCGCGAGTGGCGTTCCCTTCTTGACGCGGTCCCCTTCGATGACCAGGAATTTCTCGACGCGGCCTCCCACGGCGCTGCCCACGCTGGCGATGCGCGTGGGCATCACGGTGCCAACGAACAGCTGCCCCACCGAGAGATCTTTCTTCTTCTTTACCGGCTCGACGATGACCGCCGCTGGGGGCTGCGCCCACAACTCGGGCAGCGACACAAGCACCATCAGCACAGCGAGGATGAGAGTGCGCTGACGCATCAGATGGCCTCCTCCAGCCCCCTGGGGGCCTTCAGGTTGTCCTGGATCTGCCCGAGTATCTTCTTGACGAGGGCAATGTCCTTGGGATTCAAACCGGCAGTGGCCCGTCCCCGCACCCGGCGGGCCGCCTTCACAATTTTGGCCCAGACTGGTTGCACCCGCGGCGTCGGCTTGACGATCTTCTTGCGACGGTCCTGCGCCGACGTCACCCGCGCGATCCAGCGGTCCCGCTCCATGCGATCGAGGATGTTTGTCAGGGTCGGCGCCTCGATGCGCATCCGTTCGGCAATCTGCGATTGCGTCAGCTCGCCATCAAGAGCCAGCCAGCCCAGCACTTGCACCTGGCGATAGGTGATGTTGTGCGGCGCCAGCTCGTCATTGAGGGCCTTCTCCCACTGGCGGGAGGTCATGACGATCCAGAAACCGATACTTTCCTCGAAATCGTATTCAAGCACCCTGGCAGCTCCGAAAAGGTTAGGCGACTAACCATTCTGCTCCACCATACTTCAACCGGTGCGAAAAAGAAAGTTAGCTTCCTAAAGAATTCTGGCTCGGATCCAGGTCGGGGGGTAGGGTTTACCTGGCGGCAATGAGAGTATAGCAGGCCGAAGACCGATGGGTAGCAGATTCCAGGCGTGGGGTGGCGCAAAAAAAAGAAGACGCGGTCTGCCAGCGTGTCGCCCATCACGCTCACAGGATCCGCGTCTCCAGGTAACACTATCTTACGCCAGCGCGGGCGGCCCTGCCTTCGGGTCATGACCGTAGAAGCAGAGCGGAATTGTCTTGAGTGGCATGCAGTGAAGAGAAAAAAAGAAGACGCGGTCTGCCAGCGTGTCGCCCATCACGCTCACAGGATCCGCGTCTCCAGGTACTCTCATCATAGGAGCAAGAGCGGATGGAAATAGTCGGGTATTCACCGGAAGGGGACTGGGGAGAAGACCTGAGAGGGCTTACTCGAGGATGAGTTCGAGTTCGGCTTCGGAAAGAGGAGTGAGAAACTCGGTGCCGGCGACCCAGGTGCCGTTGGACTGTTCGTCACAGCGGGCCACCCGAACTTTCTTGGGAGGCAGTGAGCGTTCGGTGCGTGGGTTGCGTAATCCAAGAGTGAGCACAGTCCCCACCGGGAAATGGTCGCCCAGGTGGATGCCGATGCCAAGCGGTGAGATATCGAGTATGCGGGCCAGCCAGCCCGGGCCGAATTTTTGTGTGGTGTTATCGAGCAAGAAGGCCTGGATGATGCGTACGTAGCGGATGGCACTGCGACGATCTGCGCCGACCTTGACGTCGCCCGAGACAGTCGAACGGCCTAGTTCACTGTCGGCCATGGCGCCCTGCGAAACAGGAGGTGTAATGATACCAGAATCAAGACGGCGGCCCATGGAACAATCTCTCAGAATGGACGAGTGCCCAGGTGATCCGAGTCTGATACCCGGGGCTCAAGTGTCTCGAGCCCCGGGCAAGTTCACTGGCCGCGCGCTTGTCGCGGGAGGAGCCGCAAAGTGCCGCTCCGGGAGGTAGCTGACACTCAAGTGACTCCATGCAAACTCTAGGTCACTCTGTTTTACCTGTCAAAAAATTCGAAATTGACTCGTAACGTCAGCCATTTACGGGCAGCTGGCTCCTTGCCCCTCGTCCCCAGATGCCAGTATGATCTACGCGTCGCCTCTCACCCTCACCCAGGACGCGCCGCCATGAACTACATCCACACCGCCTTGCTGATGCTGGCCTTGCTGCTCGCCGTCTCGTGTCAAGCCCAGCAGGCCAACTACGATGAAGCCAAGGTGCCGAAGTACACCTTGCCCGATCCCCTCGTCGCCGCGGATGGCAGTAAAATTACGGAGGCCAAGGACTGGAGCGAGAAGCGCCGCCCCGAGGTGCTGGCTCTCTTCCAGGAACATGTTTACGGCAAGAGCCCGGGCAAGCCCGACAACCTCGCCTTCGATGTCTATGACGTCGACAGGAAGGCTCTCGACGGCAAGGCCATCCGCAAACAGGTCCGCATCCACTTCGCCGGCAAGAAGGACGGGCCGACCGCCGACCTCCTCATCTATTTGCCCGGCGAGGCCAAGAAGCCGGTGCCCATGTTCGTCGGCCTCAATTTCAGGGGCAATCACACCATCCACAAGGACCCGGGCATCACGGTGACCAGGTCGGAACGGGCCGCCGCCGAAAAGGATCGCGGCATCAGCTCGAGCCGCTGGCCCGTGGAGCAGATCCTGGCCCGCGGCTATGGGGTGGCCACCATCTATGCCGGCGACATCGACCCCGACTACCACGACGGCTTCAAGAACGGCGTCCATCCTCTCTTCTACAAGGAAGGACAGACCAAACCGGCCGCCAATGAGTGGGGCACCATTGGCGCCTGGGCCTGGGGGCTCAGCCGCGCCCTCGACTATTTCGAGACCGACAAGGACATCGACGCCAGCAAGGTTGCCGTGCTCGGCCACTCCCGGCTGGGCAAGACGGCCCTCTGGGCCGGCGCGCAGGACCCACGTTTCGCCATCGTCATCTCGAACAACTCGGGGTGCGGGGGAGCGGCCCTCAGTCGCCGCGCTTTCGGCGAGACGGTCAAGCGCATCAATACCTCGTTTCCGCATTGGTTCTGCGACAACTTCAAGAAGTACAACGACAACGAGGACAAGTGCCCGGTCGATCAGCACATGCTGATTGCGCTGGTGGCGCCGCGGCCCGTCTACGTGGCCAGTGCCACGGGCGACCAGTGGGCCGATCCCAAGGGAGAGTTCCTTTCCGCCAAGCACGCCGAACCGGTCTACGCACTCTTCGGCAAGAAAGGGCTCGGCGTCGACGCGCCGCCCGCTGCCGACAAGCCGGTGGGCGACGCCATCGGTTACCACCTGCGCACGGGCAAGCACGACATCACGCTCTACGACTGGGAACAATACATGAATTTTGCGGACCGGCATTACGGGAAGAAGTGAAGACGCGGCCTGCCAAGAAGCCCGGCTTTTGTTGCTGCGGGAGATGGCCCCACAGTCTCGGAAGCCGGTTTTCTTGTGGAGAATCGAACCAGCCCGGCTTCTGCCCCACGCAACGCCGAGAACCTTTCGTGAAGGCGTTTTCACTGCGCGGTTTTTCGGTTGCCTGCCTGCTCGCTTCGGTTAATCTGGCTGGTAGCGATCCAGGCGACCATCCTCGGGCCATCTCAGCACCATGGATCTCTTTTACTACTACATCCACCAGTATCCCATCCTGTCGCTGGCCCAGACCGGGCTGACCATCTGGATGGCCATCGACTGCTACCAGCGCGGGGCAGAGTGGTTCTGGTTCTGGATCATCCTCTTCTTTCAGCCCATCGGGGCCTGGGTGTATTTCCTGGCCGTCAAGCTCGGTGACCTTCGTGGCAGCGGCGGCAGTGGTCCCGGTTGGCTGGGCAGCCTGTTCCAGCGCAAGACTCCCATCGAGGAGCTGCGCTACAAGGCCGAGCACGTACCCACGCTGACCAATCAGCTTGCCCTCGCCGAGCGTCTTATCGAACTGGAGGAGTACGAGGAGGCGATCACCTTCCTCGACCTGGCAATGGCCCGCGAGCCAGACCATTGCCGCATCAACTACTGCCACGCGGTGTGCCAGGTCGAGCTGGGGGCGCCGCTCAAGGCGTTGCCCTTCCTCGACAAGGTGATTGCCCGCGATGCTTACTGGTCGGACTATTCGGCGTGGCGGTTGCTGGTCCGGGCACGCGTGGAGCTGAACGACATGGAAGGGGCCCTGGAGACTTGTTCGGAATTGGCCCGCATCGCGCCGACCTTGCAACATCGCTGCATGCTGGCTGAAAGACTGGCCGCGCTCGACCGCAATGAAGAGGGCCGCAAGCTGCTCATTCGCGCCCTCGACGAGCAGCGGTACGCACCCGCCACCGCGAAGCGTCTCAATCGGAAATGGGCCAGCGAGGCCAAGCGTCTGATCAAGAGGCTGGCTGCCCCGAGCAACAAGTAACTACCACAGATCAATCTCGGCCCGCACGCGAGGCCAGCGCGGGCAACGTCGCTGCCCCTTCGTAGTTCACGAACTCCACGTGGCCGTCCGCGAACAGGAAATTCGAGCCGCCCGCGTGCATGCTCCAGAAATGAAACTGATCGCACGGGTTGCCGATCGAGCCCGGGCCATACTTGTACGGCCCGGTCGAACAGGAAGGATACCAGCTGGTCATGGTATTCTTTTCTTGCACACCCAGGATCACATCGCACGAGCCGGTCCAGCTCGGCGGCTGCCCGGCGCCTGCGTACCACCAGCCAGTGGCCAGGTCCGCGCTGGGGGGCCGTTCCCCAACCATCAATGTACGCGCGGCGCCGTCGGTGATCTCGGCTAGCCCGACGCGCGACTTGTTGAAGAGCACGCCGGTATTGTTGTTGAGGTCGAGTCCGCTGACGCCGAGATAGCCCGTGTAGGCCGCATAGATCCAGCCCTGGATGGGATCGCCCCATTCGGCCTTGTGTTGCCTGGTATCGGCGGCGCAGAAGAGAAGGGGCAACACCGTGGAGAAAGCCGTATGGGGAGGATTGGTCCAGGGGTTGCTGGTGACCTTGTACGCGGCTTGTGTCTGCTGCCAGAGCGGCTCCTGATCGATGAAGGGCAGCAGTCTGCCCATCCAGCTCAGGTAGCGGTACTGGGTGCTGGTGCTATCGAGGCCGGGCGGGAAATAGCCGTATTTGTTGTGATAGGCTTGCATGGCCAGCCCGATCTGCCTCAGGTTGTTCATGCACCGGGTACGTGCTGCCGTGTCGCGGATCTTTTGGATGGCGGGCAACAACAAGGCGATCAAGACGGCCAGAATGGCCATCACGACCAGCAGCTCAATCAGGGTGAACCCTTGACGCGAACGACGGGAAACGATCATGTGCACCGTCCTCGAAGGCGAACGGGCGTGGGTTCGCTTTCACTACTCGAGTTGATTCTCTAATTCGGATTCGATACCGAGCGACTTGGCCAGCCCGCGGCCGCGATCGGGCAGATCGCGCATCCGGGCATTCAGGAACGCCAGCACCTGTCGATGAAAAATCTCCTGGTCGGTGACCTCCGGCTCCGTGGGAGCGAAACAGGATGGGCAGTTCGCGATGAAGTCTGGCAAACTCGTTGGCCGCCGCCCGCACGGTCATTCTTCCGGCCATGACTTCATCCACCACCTCGGTCTTGCGATCAAGATGGATTTGCAGCGCGGCCCGCTGCGGTTCGGACTGGTAGTAGGCGAAAGCCTCGCAGGTCAACAAGCAAACCTGATGGGCGATCTGCAGGGTGTTGAAACCCACGAGCAGCCCGCCCAGGGCAATGGGCACAGGCATCACAAATCGAAGCCAGCCGTGCATGTCGAGCTCCTTGCGCCAGGTAGGAGCCGGGTTCACGCGAGGCCTTCTCGCGGATCATACCCCGGCTTTCATGAGGAATTGATGAGGAAGACTCCCGAGGTCACGAACGAACCAGCTGGGCCAGGGCACGCTGCCGGAAGGTTCGATGACTTGGTTGGTACAACCGTAGGAAGGCAGGTACGACGCGGAGTGGGAGGAGGTGGTGAAACGCCCAAAACATCTTCTTGCTCCATCCGTTGTTGGCGGCGCGGGCCACTTCAGCGAAAAGCAACTGCAGTGCCAAAGCACAGGCCGTATTGCTTTCGCCGCCGTAACTATCTGAATCTATCGAGAGTTACTGGGTAATTGCCGCCACAGAACACAGCTCTGCTCATCCCCGCTGCGTTCAGTCTGTACGCAAACCTGCCCAGCATCCTGGCAAGCGTGTCAGGCCAGTTGAGTGAATCTACCTAAGGCTAACTCAGCGGTTGTCGCGAAGCATGTTACAAAAAATGGCCCCCTGTTCGATCGCGTCGTCGAGGGCGTGGTGCGTGTGGGGCAGATCGTCGAACCAGCGGCGGGGCATGCTCTTCTTGCTGACGTCGCGGTAGCCCTTCTTCAAGAGGGCCATCGCGTACGTCTTCATGTCCAGAGCCGAGAAAGAGAAGGGGCTCTTGCCCGTGAACCGGATCAGATACCAGTACATGAACAAGAAGTCGAACCCCGCCGGGTAGGCCACGAACACCGGTTTGCCGGGCAACTGCTCGACCCAGGCAGCGTAGCGCTTCATCGCCTGAACGGGGTCCTCGGGATCGACACGGGTGGCCACGTAGGCCTCCGCATGCTGCTGCCACCAGTCCATCGTACTCGGGTCGGGGGAGGCTTCGGGCAACGTCTCGAGATTAGCACTGAAAGTGGACAGCAAGGTCTTGTCGGCCAGGTAGGCCGCGGAGGCGAAGCTAAGCATCGAATGGGGCCCGGGAATCGGCCCGTCCGCCTCGACGTCGGTGCTCACGTAGATTTCGGACATGAAGTCATTCTACCCAAAAACACCCTGCGGATCTGCCACACTCCTGGGAGTGACTTACCAGGGTAGTGACCCGGAGCGTGAGCCGGCCATTGACAATCCGGTGAGCGGCGTCGAAACTCTTAGCGTTGGCCGACTCTTCATCGACAATCTCCGGAGGTGGGGCATGCAGCGGCGTGAATTCTTGCAGGCTACCGGGGCG
>JBFWSD010000038.1:0-14540 GCA_050248575.1 Gemmataceae bacterium | reverse complement strand
ACAACCTGGCCAAGCATATTCGTGACATTCCCGATTTCCCGAAGCCAGGCATCTTGTTCAAAGACATCACGCCGCTCTTGGCCGAACCGGTGGCCTTCGCGCAGGCGATCCAGCAATTGTGCGATCTCTACGTGGGCCGGCAAGTGGATGCGGTGGCCGCTGCGGAAGCACGCGGCTTCCTCTTTGCCGCGCCGATGGCACTGGCCATGAAGGTCCCGCTCATTCCCCTCCGTAAGCCGGGCAAGCTCCCCTACCTCACCCACGCGCTGCAATATGATCTCGAATACGGCTCCGCCGAGCTGCACGTGCATATCGACGGCGTCAATCCGGGCGCCAACGTGCTGCTCGTTGACGACCTGCTGGCCACCGGCGGCACCATGGCGGCGGGCTGCAAGCTCATCGAAAAGGCCGGCGGCAAAGTAGCGGGCTGTGCCTTTCTCGTCGAACTCTCCTTCCTCGACGGCCGCAAGAAGCTCGGAGCGCACGAGATCTTCAGCCTGATCCAGTTCTGAATCAGCCCGATTGCCTTGTCAAACTGGTGATGTCGGTCGGTGCGAACGCCAGCCAATGCGACGTTGGCGTGTGGTAAAAGCAACTTTCCACGGGAGGAAAAATTCCAAAAATTTCGATTGCTCCGGTCAGCGCGTGCGGGTAGGATCACACTCACTCGATGGACCCCGTCCATCGACCCTGCAGAGGAAGTGCACCGGATTTGATCCTGCCTAGAGAATCGAGCACTTTCTCGACACACACCAACTGGTGCCGCTTCTGAACACACCAGCGAATGCCGGGCGGCACCGGCCTACCACACTCAGGCATTCCAATTGGGGGGTTACAGCAATGTTCACGATTTGGGGCGCCAAGCAGCGCTTCTGCGACGGTCTCACGCGCCGGAACTTCCTGAAGATCGGTGCGTTCGGGGCAGGCCTCACCTTGGCCGACATGCTCCGCCTCCGTGGCCAAGCTGGCACGGGCTCGTCGAACAAGGCCGCCATCATGATTTATCTCCCGGGCGGCCCGTCTCACATGGACATGTATGACCTCAAGCCCGATGCTCCCGCCGAGTTCCGTGGCGAGTTCAAGCCGATCAAGACCAACGTGCCGGGCTGCGAGATCTGCGAACACTTCCCCGAACAGGCCCGCATGTGGGACAAGTTCGCGGCCATCCGCTCGGTCCTGTCGGTCGATGAACACTCCGACTCGCTGGTGATGACGGGCTATCCGGAACGCGAAAACCGGCTGGCGCATCATCCTTCGTTCGGCGCGGTCGTCTCCAAGCTGCGTGGCAACGGCAGCGACGTGCCCGGCTTCGTCAGCATGCGTGGCATGTCGATTGGCACCGAGCCTGGCTACCTGGGCATCGCGCACCGTCCGTTCTCGCCGAACGGCCCTGGCTTGCAGAACCTGAGCCTGGCCCGCGGCGTCTCGGGCGATCAGCACTCGAGCCGCAAGAACCTGCTGGCGAGCTTCGACCAGGTCCGCCGCGACATCGATGCTTCGGGCACGATGTCGGGCATGGACAGCTTCACCACCCGCGCCTTCGACATGGTGGCCTCGGGCACCGTGCGGAAGGCCTTGGATCTCAAGAGTGAAGATCCCCGTTCGCGCGACCGCTACAAGGGCATCGAGCAGTTCTTGACGGCCCGCCGCTTGGTGGAAGCCGGCGTGGGCTGCGTCACCCTGTCGATCGGCGGCTGGGACACCCATAGCAGCAACTTCAAGACTTTGAAGAAGCAGCTGCCCCAGGTCGACCGCGCGGTTGCCAGCCTCGTGCAAGACCTCTACGATCGCGGCATGGAAAAAGACGTCACGGTCGTGATGTGGGGCGAGTTCGGCCGTACCCCGAAGATCAACGGCAGCGACGGCGGCCGCGATCACTGGGGTCCGGTCATGTCCGCCATGATCGCCGGCGGCGGCTTCAAGACCGGTCAGATGATCGGCACCACCACCGACAAGGGCGAACGGGCCAAGGATCGTCCGATCCGCGTCCCGCAGATCCTGTCCACCATCTACCAGTCCATGGGCATCGATCCCTCGCAGACCTTCCTGAACGGCGCGGGCCGGCCCATGTACATCCTCGACGATCGCGAACCAGTCCAGGAACTCCTGGGCTGATTCAGCCTCGATAGAACGTCTTCACCCCGGAACCCGGCCTCGCTAGAGGCCGGGTTTCTTCATGCGCCGTTTAGCCGCGAGCCTCTGGCGAGCGCGGACGATGAGTTGTGCGAATACTTGCAAGCGTCGCGCTCGCCAGAGGTTCGGGCGAAACGGCTGTTAGTTCCGGGCACGCCAACCGTCTCCCTGGCACGCAGGGGTGCGCATCGATCTGGTCCTCTTCGAGGAGTTTGCCATGACTCGTTATGCAGCTCGTTTCGGCTTCGCCCTTCTCGTGGGTTTCGTACTGGCCGGGCTGGCCTCGTGGCAGCCCAGCAAGGAAGATCTGCAGCGGGCACGCCAGCTCCAGCAGGAAGTCAGCCAGCATTTCCGCGACAAGAAGTACGAGGAAGCCGCCAAGTTGTGCCAGGAGCTGATGGAACTGATGCCGAAGTCGTCGGTGCCGCCCTACAACCTGGCGTGTGCCCAGGCGCGGCTGGGCAAGAAGGCCGACGCGCTGACGAGCCTGACGAAATCGATCGAGCTGGGCTACAGCGAAGCGGCCCACATGCAGCAGGATGAAGACCTGGCCACACTGCGCGAAGACAAGCGCTTCGCCGAATTGGTGACGAAGGCCCGCGAGAACCGCAAGAAGGCGATCGCCGCCCTGCCTTACGACAAGGGTGAAGAAATCGAAGGAGTCAAATCGCTCGAAGCCAGCCCCGACGAAGGGCTGCGCTATCGCCTGCGCGTCTCCGAAAAGGCCACCGCCGACAAGCCGCATCGGCTCATCATCTGGCTGCACCCCTCGGGCGGCTCGATGAACAACGTGGTCGAAAAACTGTCGCCCACTTTCGCCGAGCACGGCTATGCTCTGCTCGTCCTTACCCAGAAGCAGTTCATGGGCTGGTCGAATGACGACGCCACCCGTCTGCTCGAGCACACGCTGCCCGAAGTGGCCAAGAACAAGATGGTCGATGTGAAGAAGCCGATCTTGCTCGGCTACAGTGCCGGCGGGCAGATGGCCCTCGAGCTCTGGCACAAGGACCCCGAACGCTGGGGCGGCCTCGTCCTTGACGCCGCCTACCCCGTCGAGATGAAAGAAGGCCGTTTTGTGCCGCGTCCCTTGCCCGAGAAAGAAGGCATCAAGAAAGTCCCGATGTTCGTTCTGGTGGGCAACAAGGACGGCGGCGCGCCGCTCTGGGAAAAGCTCACCCCCGACTGGAAGAAAGCCGGCGTACCCCTCACCATCCGTCACATCGAAGGCAAGGGTCACACGTGGCTGTTCGGCAAGGCCGAAGTCGATCTGCTGGCGAAGTGGCTCGATGAGGTTGCCGCCGGCAAACTGCCCAGCGACTCGCGCAAGGTCATCTATTAGCTAGCCGGAGGAGTTTCCTCCCCCAGCGTGAGATGAACAGGCAAGCGGTGAGCGCGACGAGAGCCGCCCTCGACGTGCAAGCGCCGGGCTGCGCCACATCGCTGAGCGAATCGCCCCTCGAATCCGCGGGCAACTGCTAGAATGATGGCTCGATCAATCATGCCGCCATTCATGGTGGGGAGCGATGACCCAGCGCTTGCTGATCCTCGAAACGTCGGGCACTGTCGGCCAGGTCGGGCTGTCCGAGGCCGGGGCCATCGTGGCGCGCCGGCAACTCGATGAGACGCGCCGCCACGCGCGCGATCTGGCACCGACTGTGTCAGCCCTGCTGAAGCAGCAGGGCTGGAAGCCGCGCGATCTCGCCGCCTTGATTGTCAGCCGCGGCCCGGGCAGCTACACCGGTTTGCGCGTCGGGCTCATGTCGGCCACGGCCTTCGCGTATGCGACCAGTTGTCAGCTCGTGGCCATCGACACGTTCACCGCCATTGCCCGGCAGGCGCCGGCAGAGACCGAGCTGCTCGACGTCATAGCCGATGCGCAGCAAGACAAGGTCTACCTGCAGCGCTTCGCGCGTCAGGGTGACGCGCTGATCCCGGCCAGTGCCCTGGTCATCCAGGAGATGGCCGACTGGCTGACTGTGCTGGAAGCGGGCGTGCGCGTGAGCGGGCCTGGCTTGCGGCGTCATCATGACCGGCTGCCCGTGGGCTGCCCGCGCGCTGACGAGACCGAACGCGAGCCCCAGCTCGACAGCCTGCTCGAACTCGGTCGGCAGCGCCTGGCCGCCGGACAAGTCGATGACCTCTGGCAGCTCGAACCACTTTACCTGCGGCCCAGCTCGGCGGAAGAGAAGTGGGATCGGCTGGGGAAGTAGGTCAGACTGCTCATTGACACCATGACGTGAAAGAAGTAGCTTCCAACCAGGAGATGTCATGGACGTTTTGAGTATTGAACTACCTGACAATCTGAAGGCCTTCGTCCAGCAAGAAGTGACCCAGGGAGGATACTCCTCGCCGGCCGAGTATGTTTGCGCTGTGCTCGAAGAAGCGCGTCAAAGGCAGAGCGGAGCCGAACTCGAGGCCATCTTGCTAGCTGGATTCGATCCAGCGGGCTTGCCCGAAGATCAAGTCGAACAGGCGAAGGCGCTCTATCGGGCTAGAGCCCTTTGATCTACTATTGGCCGACCACTTCATCCATTCATATCGTCCGATCGCGGAGATTGCCCACCGATTTCGAGTGACCAGGATCATGATCCACGACATCACCCCCCTTGTTTCTCACAAGCTGCAGGTCTGGCCCGGCGATACACCGCCGAGGCGCGAGGTGCTTCTCGACATGCAACGGGGAGACAACATCACGCTGTCCACACTTCACGCGACAGTGCATCTCGGGGCTCATGCCGACGCGCCCAGCCACTATGGCGCCGCGGCACCAACCATCGAGCAGCGTTCGCTCGAATACTATCTCGGGCCATGTCAGGTCATCCGTGTGGATGTGCCGCGCGGTGCCGTCCTTCGACCAGAGAACATCGGAACGGCCATCGAGACCGAACGGGTGTTGATCGCCACGGACTCCTTTCCCGATCCCGAACGATTCAACGAAGATTTCGTTGCGCTTGGCCCGGATCTGGTGGATTACTTTCACCGGCAAGGCGTGAAGACCGTGGGGGTGGACACGCCGAGTGTGGATCCCTTCGAGTCGAAGGATTTGCCCGCCCACCGCAAGTTTCTCGAACTGGACATGGCGATCCTGGAAGGGCTGGTGCTGCGCGACGTGCTGGCGGGCCGCTACGAACTGATCGCTCTGCCTTTGAAGCTGGGCGGCTTCGACGCCAGCCCGGTGCGCGCGATCTTGCGTTCACTCTAGCAGTTGCCTTCGCCCGTTCGCCTCCGTTGCCCCTTCACGCTGCGCACCGCAATCCTTCCGGGCAACCGGCAGCACTGATACAAACCACAATCCACAAGCACCTTCACTTTTGAAGAGCCCCCAGCACGGCCGATCTCTTGATTTGACGTGTGACGCCGAGCTTGTTACCAGGCCGAAGTCTCAAGTGTGTACAACGGGGGAGCTGATGTCGCCACGATTTGCGCTGTTTGCCACGCTGCTGATGCTAGCACCACTCGCGCATGGCGCCGAGCCTGCCCCTGATGTCGAGGTTGCCCCGCTTCTGTTCGAGGAAGACGTCGTTGTTGCTGAAGAGCAGCTCGCCGGACCACGCAACTGGGTCCGGGCCGACTACTTGCTCTGGTGGATCGAACCGGACCGGACGCCCGTCCCTTTGCTGACCACGGGTCCCAACGTGATGGGGGGCGGCGCTCTGGGCAATCCAGGTACCCAGGTCCTGTTCGGCTCGGAACTCGATTACGGCAGCCATTCGGGCGGCCGACTCGATCTGGGCCACTGGTTCGGCGGCGAGCAGCGCCTCGGCTTTGCCATGCGCGGCTTCATGCTCGAGACACACACCATCCACGGCAAGGCCGACTCGGATGCCAACGGCAGTCCGCTGATTGCCCGACCTTTCTACAACACGTTCCGCGACGCGCAGGCCGTGAATCAGATCACGCGGCCCGGTTCGCTGGTGGGGGGCGTCGATGTCTTTGCCGACAGCCGGCTCTGGGGGGCCGATGCCGCCTTCCTCGGCAATCTCCGCCGCAGCGAGACGCTGCGCTTCGATGTGCTGGCCGGCTTTGCCTACCTCGGGCAGAAGGATGAGCTGCGCTTCTCGCAATCGTCCGCCCAGACCGTGCCAGGCGCGCTTACATTCCTGGGCACGCCCGTCCTTGCGCCGGGAATCATCTCGATTCGCGACTTCTATCGCACCGTGAATCAGTTCTACGGTGCCCAGCTGGGAGGCAAGGCACAGTGGCAGCGCGGCCGACTGTTTGTCGATTCGGGCGTCCGCTTTGGTTTAGGTTCCACTCGGCAAGAAGCCATGGTGAGCGGCTACACCATCCTCACCGACGCCGCCGGGGCCAACATTTTCGCGCCGGGCGGGCTCTATACGCAGCCCACCAACATCGGTTTCCACACGCGCAGCCAGTTCGCCTTCACGACCGAGGTCGACTTGCGCCTGGGCTTCCAGATCGCCCGCTGGCTGCAAGCACACATTGGTTATTCGTTCCTGTACTGGAGCGATGTGGCCCGGCCGGGCGGGCTGGTCAATCCGTACGTGGACGCCAGGCAGATTGCTTCGCGACCGAACTTCGGCGCGCCGGGCACGCCCGTGCAGCCCGTGTTTAACTTCAACTCGGATGATTTCTGGGCCCAGGGCCTGACAGCTGGGCTCACGATTCGCTATTGATCAGCCAGTGCGTTTGAGAGGGAGCTTGAAGCGAAACTTCGGTTTCTTGGCGAGCGTGTTGAAGCTGGCCACCAGGCCGATCGTGAGCGCCTTGGCAAGCGAGCGGCCCAGCTTGGCCCGCTTGGCCGGCTTGAGTTCGAGTTCCTGGGCTGTCTTGAACGCGTCGATCGATTCTTCGTAGATGCGGCGGACCTGGCCAATCGAATGTTCCCAGTCCCAGCCGTCGACCTGCTGGCGGGCTGCCTCGCTCAGCCCCAGGCGGAACGCATTGTCCGACAGCACGCGCGAGGTGATGGCGACCGCGTCGTCGAGGTTGCCGGGCTGAAACATCATACCAGTGACGCCATCGATGATCAGGCTGGGGATCCCGCCCGCACGCGGTGCGATGACCGGGCAGCCACACGCCATCGCTTCCAGGACGACGTTGCCCATGGTCTCGGTCTCGGAAGCGTAGAGGAAAGCATCGGCGGAGGCATAGGCCTCGGCCAGGTCGGTGCCCTTGAGATAGCCGACGAAGTGGGCGTTCTTGCCCGCGAACTGGCGTTCCAGGTTGGCCCGGTCCGGGCCGTCCCCCACCACGGCCAGGCACGCATCGGGAAATTGATCGAGCACGCCGGCCAGGAAGCCCACGTTCTTTTCAGGGGCCAGCCGCGACACGGTCAACAGCAAGCGCTTGTCGGTCTGCCCGCGCAAGAGCCGTTCGCGCATCGCGGCGGACTTCCGCGTGGGATGATAGAGCCGCCCGTCGACGGCGGGGGGCCAGTATTCAACACGCTGGAAGCCGCGCTTGACGAGCTCGTCTTGCATGATGCCCGAGACGGTGATGTTGGTGTCGGCGCGGTTGTGGTACGACTTCATCAGCCACCACAGCACCTTGGAAAGCGGGCGGAGCAGCGCGTATTTCTTGACGAACTCGCCGTAAAGGGTGTGGAACGAAAAGACGCTGGGCAGTCGCACCTGCGCCTTGTCGAGCATGTCATAGCAGCGAAAACCGAACGCGAACGGGTTGAGATAGTGCAGCACGTCGGGGGCGAACTCTTCGATGCCCGTGATGAGCTTGTGATTCGGGATGCCGATGCGGTATTCGGGATACATCGGGAACGGGAAGCTGGGGAACTCGACCAGCGGCACGGGCGACTTACGCTCCCCCTCGACCGCCGGGCAGAAGACCACCACCTCGTCTCCCTTTTGCTGCAGCTGGTGGATGAGGTTGAGGGTCCGGTGAACCACGCCGTCGATCTTGGGCAGGAACACCTCGGCGATGATGGCAACGCGCATCGAGCACCTCTTCTCGTGGGGCGGCCTGAGGATCGCGAGCAGCTGCCGACATTGCCCAGTGGAACACCGGCGGCTCAGCATTTCTCCCCTAAAACTAGGAAAATAGTGTGATGATCCTGTACAGGGAAAAAGAAAGAATCCATGAAGAACTTCATCATTCGCCCTGCCTTGTGCAATCCCACGGCTTCCACGAACGGGGCCAGCCAGCCCCCGTAGTAGGCGAATTCCATGAACTCGGCGAAGTTGCGGAAACTCACGGCCGGCGTGAAGGTCTCGCTGCTGCGTACTTTGAAGCCGTGTTCCTCGAGGTTGCGGGCCACTTCCTCGTGATTGGCGGGCACGCACACTTGCCGCCCCACGTCGAGCTTGCCGAACAGCAGCTGCATGAGCGGCGTCTGTACCTTGCGTTGCAGTTCCGGGAAGCCTTCGCGCGTGGCCCCCATCACCGACCAGAGCCCGCCCGGGCTCAGTTTCCGATACACCTGCGGCGTCAGCACATCCAGCGGCACGAAGCCGGTGATGAAGTGGGTGCCCACCAGGTCGAAGGAGACATCGGTGAAGTACTCGCCCAGGTTGGCGGCATCGTCGACCTCAGCGATCAAGTCGGTCAGCCTGGTCTTGGCCACGTCGATCATCTTGCGCGAGATATCGAGGCCATAAGGCTGAAAACGCAGCCCGGGCTGGGACCGCAGCTTCTCCAGGTAGAGCCCGGTGCCGATGCCCAGGTCGAGCACGTTGAGCGGGGCCTCGTCCGGGCCGCAGCGGAGCTGCCCGCGCACCAGTTCGGCGGCCCGGTCGAGCGCGATGCCGATCAGTCCTTGCGGATCGAAATCATAACGCGAGGCAATCACTTCGTCGTACTGTCTCTGGATGTCCGTTTGCATGCCGTGGACCTCGTGGAATGGCGAAAAAAAACTCCTTTGGGACTCGTATGCCGCGCGGCTAGCCCGGCGCGCGGGGGGCGTAAGCTCCCTGGGCCGAAATCGCTTCCGCGGGCTGCTCGCATGGGTCATTGCTGCTGGCCGATTCCGCGCGCCCGGTCCGTGCGAAGCACAGATAGTTCAAGAGCAACGGCAGTTCATAGAGCAGCAACAGGAAGAACAATGTCACGCCTTTGGGATATTTTTTGTTGAATTCCGTCATGTCGCGGGCTTCGCGCCAGTAGAGGTGGCTCCAGTTCTGGATCTTGTAGAGCACGAAGATGATGAGGGCATAGGCCCAGACGGGCAGCGGCGGCACCAGGAAGAACGCGGGAAAGAACAGCCCCAGGAACACCACGGTGGCCGCCAGCACCTTGCCCGGCACGTTGAAGGCCAGCGCCGTCAAGTAGGGCAGCGCCAGCGCCACGACCAGCACGGCCGAGCCGCTCAGCGTGAACACAATGCCCGCCAGCGCGTAGTAGGTGCCAATCACGCACAAGAGGTGATTGACGATGATGCCGAACTCGGAATGGCGGCACAGGTGGCGTTCGAACAGCTCCTGAAAATCAATGCGCAGCATGTTCATGCTTCGTTCTCCCGAATGAACCCACGCCGCGCATGCGGCGCAGGCAAGACTTGCCCAGCACCCCGCCAAGGGCGGGCAGCAACTGCCAGAACGGTTTGTTCAACGTGCGGGCAATCGCCTTGCCCAGCCGTTCGATCTCGTCGTCGGTTGTCGTCAGCGGCGGCGTCAGCTTCAACACATGCGGTTCGTACTGGCAAAAACCGAGAAACAGCGGAAACTCGCGCTGCAAGAGCAGGTTCAGGATGTAGAGGGCATGGACCTGCTTGCGGAACCAGCGTTTCGGCCAGCCCCGCACATCCAGCTCGATGGCGATGAGCATCCCATAGACGCGGACATCGCGGGCCGCGCTTCCCTTCGTCGACAGCAGCTCGCCCAGCCGCTTGCTGGTGCGGGCCACGCGCCCTTCCAGGTCGAGTTCGAGGGCCCGGTCAATGGCATTGATCAGGGTCTTGTAGCCGACCTCGTAATCGTGGCGGCGGCGCCTGTCTTCGATCAGCCCGGGGGCCACCTGCGCCAGGCGCTCGGCCACCGCCTGCGCATAGAGCGTGGCCGAGAAGGGGAACATCATGTCCGAGACACCCTTGCCGATGCTCATCAGGTCGGGCACGATGCCCAGCGCTCGTGCGCGGCAAAACGGCCCAGTGCGAAACATCGCCGTTTGCACCTCATCGACGAAGAGGAGGTAGCCGCGCTGTTCGCGTTCAGCGGCGAGGAAACGCACGACTTGCTCGGGGACGGCCCGCACGCCACCAACCCCCTGGATCAGTTCGAGCTGCACGATGCCGACCGGGTACTTGTCGAGGGCTGCCCTCAAGTTGTCGATGGCATCCGTAGCGAACGGATCGACATAGACGACATTGTCGTAGAGCGGTTCGAGCTGCGTCTTGTAGTAGGGGTTGGCCGTGCCGGTCAAGGCAAACAGCGTCTTGCCGCCGAAGCCCCCCTTGAGTGCGAGCACGTAGCGTTTGGGATGCTGCGCGGCGAGCCCAAGCCGCAGGGCCGTTTCCACCGCGGAAGCACCGCTGACCGCGGGCAACATGTACGGCAGCCCGGTCTGCGTTTCCAGCCGCTGGCAGGCCTCGCGGTGGTAGTCGTCGACCTGGAGCTTCTTGATCTCTTCGAGATAGGTGGGGGGATGGTGACCGCGCACGCTGCAAGCGATGCCGCTCACGCCGTCGAAGATGCGCTGCCCGTTTACTTCCACATAGTGCCCGCGGGCTGCCACCTGCAGGGTGTCCATGCCCAGCGTCTTGATGGTCTTGGTCAGCGACGGATGATAGAGCGTCTGCAAGGCCTGCCCGCACACGGCCCCGTCGCGGGCCAGCTGGTCGAAGGCTTGCTGATGGCGGACGTGGAAGTCGCCCGCATCGGCTTCGAGACAGCGCATGAAGTGCAGCGTCGAGATCGAGTTGGGCTGAAAAGTTGTCGAGTGGAAGTTGGCCTTGCCGCGCTTGTTCCAGACGTCGTACACGGTCTGCCGCGCTGCGAAGGCGCCGAAG
Source organism: Gemmataceae bacterium (assembly GCA_050248575.1). GTDB lineage: Bacteria > Planctomycetota > Planctomycetia > Gemmatales > Gemmataceae > JBFWSD01. The sequence goes on along the minus strand of JBFWSD010000038.1, from coordinate 3,487 downwards.
GGCACCTCACCGCGCACGAAGGACTCGTCGAAGACGACGATGTCAGGGGCCGTGTGCCAGCCCATCTCCTGGCAAGCCGCCAGGCTCGTGCGGCTGACGCAAGTGATCACGAGCGGCCCTTGAACTTCGATCAACCCCTGCAACCGTTTGCGCACCTCGGGGCTGTGGCACGACGCGAAAACCACAACCCAGCCGATCTTCGCGCTATCCTTCGACACCGATCCGCTGGCCAGGGCGTCTGGACCAAGGACCTCGACGCCGGGCACGAAAGTGATCTGCGCGCCGTCGTTCAGCGTGACCGAGGCGAAGGCGCCGAGGCGGTTCTCGCTATCGAGGACCAGACCGTTGCCCGGGCGGCCCTCGAGATGGCACCAGTAGCGGGCCAGCTTGATGGCCCCGCTCAGGGCCTCGTCGAAGCTGTTGGCCAGGAAACTCTGATAATCGGGATCACTCTGCCCCAGGCTCCAGGTCTCGCGCACTAGCTGATTGAGCGCATAGCAGGTCTGGGCCACGTGCGGATTGAGATAGAGACGGAAGAAGTTCGGCGTGTGCCGTTCTTGCAGCGTGGCAATCGTCTCGAAGAGGAAGTCCTTGCTCATCGGGCTCACCTGCTGTGCTTGCCGGGGTTCATCTTGACGGCCGGGAGCGTACGGCGGAGATAGTCCTCGAACGCCTGCTTGTGCCGCCTGAGCATGAACAGGTCGGCGGAAACACAATCGTGTGCGCGGAACGGCGAATTCGGGAAGCCGTCGCGCTTGATGAAGCGGAGCTGGATCTTGGCGATCTTCAGCGTGCCGTGCGTGTTCCAGAAGTCCTCGAACTCTTGCCGCGACAGGAACAGCTCGACATGATGGGCCAGCCAGCGCGTCAGGGCATGGAACGGATACGAGGTGAGCGGATTCTCCTCGAGCCGATCCCACAGGCTGCCCAGTCGGTCGCGCGGCACTTCGAGGGCGCCCTCGTCGTTGTCGGTTTTCACGTAGTAGCGATAGACGCTCACCTCCGGGGCCGCCGAGCCCGCCTTGCGGATTTCCACGTTCGACGCTTTATCGTCGTGGAAGAAGTTCCACACCTGCTCGGCGTTCACGCCCGCCAGCTTTTCCTGCTGCACCGAGTACAGGCTGCGCTCCTTCACCTGCACCTGGACGCGCCAGACCAGCACCTCGGCGGACAGGTTGTAAAGGTAGCGGCCGAAGTCCTCGTCGCCGGGCACCGCGGCAATCACGCGATCGCTGTCGGGCTCATACAGCCACACCTTGTTGATGGTCTCGCCGATCGTGCAGAACTGGCTGGCCGAGCCATGAATGGGCACGAAGAAGCCCGTGCCAAGCGTGACATACGAGTAGTTGGGGATGACGTGCAGTTCCTTGTCTTCGGCGGCCAGCACGGTCATCGCCTTGCGAATGGTAACGCCGCCGTCGAACTGTGCCGTCAGCCCGCGCACACGGGCCAGCCGGTTACAGTGCACCGTCGAGACGATGGTCTTGCCCGAATAGCGATGACCGAAGTGGACGACCCCGTTGTTGTAGCCGACGATCTTGACGTGCCGGTGATTGTAAGGGTTGTAAAGGGCCAGCAACTCCTTGATCGAAGCGGGCCGCAATGTGTCGACGCTCAGCCAGCGTGGTCCAAATCGCTTGAACAAGATGCCTAGCAAGAACAGCGTGGCGAGCATGCGTCCCGTCCAGGCGATGGCACTCAGTGCCGGATTCTTCAGCCCGGCCCACGCGTGCCACGGGCGATTGGGCCCGAGCAGCGTGTAGGTTCGCTGCGGCCTGACCTTTTCGCGGGCGGACTCATTCTCGATGGCGGCAAACAACTGGTCGCCGTCGACACACGTACCCTGCAGGTTGCCCGGCAACAGCGCGTACAAGAGGCCCAGGCGTCGCAGTTGCGTGCCCGTGTGCGAATGCGGGCTGAGCACATGTCCCGGACGAAAGACCACGATCCGGCCCAGGCCACGAAACCGCTTGATGGCGTCTTCCTCGGCCCGTCGTGCCAAGTCGTCGCCAAGATGAACCAGGTACGTGCTGACCAGCACGATCGAGCGGGGCCGCATCACTTTGGCCACCATCGCCAGTTCACGCTGAAGCACCCGGGCCGCCTCCGTCGGCGTGCTTTCGAGATAAACGACGATATCGCCCCCTGGCCCGACCGCCCGATCGCCAAGAAAGCCTTTCGCTGTGAAGCTCGCGGTCTGGTGGAGTTCGATTGAGCCCTTGACCAAGCTGCCCACGCGGGGTGCGCCGACCAGCACAACCTGCCTGTCCTGCCGATGCGCGTACATGGCGTGGTCGGCCAGGGCCGGATTGTCGTTGCCTGCGATCAGCACGACTTCGTCCATCGTGTCTCAGGACTCCCGTGTGAACAGAGGTTGCCCGTATTTCACCTTCTCGTCGCGGTCGATGGCGGCACGCAGGGGCAGCGACGCATCGGTGATCAGGATGGCCGTCGAGCCCAGCTCGAAGGTGGCCAGCCACTGCCCGGGCTGCAATGGCCGCGCGGGCTCGTAAGTCTTGTGGCTGAGCTGTCGCTTGCGGGGCCGAAAATCAGGATCGATCGGCAAGGTGATGTTCCCCACGCCCCAGCCCGCCACCATCACGAGAGCGCAACGGCCCAGCGGCGTGGCCAGGTGAAAGACCATCCGCTCGTTCAGCGTGAAGACCGGAAACTCCTTGCGCTGGTAGGGCGGATGTACGAGCAGGCGATAGCCCGGCACATGCTCGACCCGTTCGAGTTGCCCTGCTTGCGGCGCGAAGATGCGGTGGCAGTCGCTGGGCGACAGGAAGATGATCGCGAAGTGGCCGCGGTCAAAGCTGGGTAAGGGAGCATGCCCGTTGCCGCTGGCCGCTTCCTTCGTCGCCAGCAGCGAGGGGACACTGTACTCGATGCCCTTCACGGTAAGGATCGTGTCGTTCTCGATGCGGCCGAAGTCCTGGATACGGCCGTCGCACGGGCACAGGAACTGGTGAGTGGCATCGGCGATCGGCCTCAGCTCCGGCTTGACGCCGCGCGTGAAGAGGGCGTTGACCGAGGGGAAATCGGCCATCGGCACCTCGAGTTCGTTCTCGTCGAGAGCCGGATACTTCTTGCCGTAGAGAGTGCGATAGATGCCCAGCCGCAGCTTCTTCGAGGGAATGGGCAGACGGACCAGCCGGAGGGCCATCGAGACGGCCAGGAAACCGAACACGCTGCCGTGGATGCGGCAAGCCTGGCGATACTCTTCGATCCTGGTCCTGAATCCCATGTACATCCCTCAGATTTCGCGCAGGGCGATGTCGGCCACGCGCAAGGCATTGGCCATGATCGTCAGTGCCGGCCCGACACCCAGCGACGTGGGCAGCACGCTGCCATCCACCACGAACACAGCGGGCTGCTCGAACAGCCGGCAGTCGCGATCGGCCACCGCGTGAGCCGGGTCGTTGCCAAATCGCAACGTGCCGCACTGATGGGCCACGTGCTCGTTGGACGGGAACGACTTGACCAC
>JBFWSD010000037.1:0-14585 GCA_050248575.1 Gemmataceae bacterium | reverse complement strand
ATCTTGACGGCCCGATCGTGGAAGCGGCGAATCTCGCGAACGTTGACCGCCTGGGCCGACCCGGAATCCTTGACCAGCGGCGACCCTTCCACGGTGGCGAGCAACTCGCCCAGCTTCGGATCGATGAGCATCTCGTGACTCAAACGGGCCAGCAGCGCGATCTGCTCGGCGCGATGCGAAGAGCCCTGCCTTGGCATGTACGTCCGCTCGTCCCAGCCCAGCAAGCTGCTGCACGAGCCCAGCAGGCTATGTTCCTTGTAGCGACGGATCAGTTCCTCGTAGGCTTGCTCGGCGGTCATGAATCATCTCCAGGATATGATCGGGGTCTCATGCTGGTTTATGTACGAGCTTTTCACCGTCGAGCCGGGACAATTCCGCCTCGACAGCGCTTGGCCGGCCACCATTTCTGCCTCGGGCAGGGTCGAGCAACGTCTGGCTTATCTGTCGTCCGTCGTCTACCTGGACGTACCCGCTTCCTTGATCGCCTGATACGCCTTGAGGGCTGCCCGGTACTCGTCGATCGCTTCTTTCGGCAGCAATTTCTCGCTACGGTCGATCTGGTCCTGTACGCGCTGGATGAGGTAGTCGATCTCTGCCGCGCGCGGGCGGAGCGGCTTGCCCGGCACGTCGATCCAGACCGGGCTGCTGTGCGCGAAGCGCTCTCGGCCGCCGGGCTGCTTCTCGAAACAGCGCACGGCGATCCACGAGGTGCCCTCGATCGTCACTTCCTCGTCGAAGGGGTTGTCGATGCCGTTGTCCACCTGCTTGTTCGCGGGCGTGAGGGTCTTGACCACCTGCCCGTTGACGACCAGCTCGATGCGGGCCAGCGGCGCGGCACTGATGGCGTTCCCCTTGATGCGGTAGGTGGTGGGTTTGGCATCGGCTTGCTTGAAGGTGTGGCCCGCGGGCTGCCCGTTCACGCTGACGAAGAGCATGGGTCCAGTCGTGACGAAGCTGCGGCCCGCGTTGAGCCCCTTGATCCAAGCCTCGTAGGAGAAGCCTTCGGGCAGGTGGACGTAAACGCGGCCCCAGCCGAGCGGCACGGGATGGACGCCCGAGGCTGTGCCCGCCGTGGGCCGCATGCGAAAGCCGCTGTTGAGGAGGGCGTAGTAGTTCTGAAAACCGAAATCGAGCCAGCCTTTCTCGGTAAAGCCCTGCGGGCCGCGCTCGATCTTCATGTAGTCGCCAGCGGCCTCACCAAAGTCCTTGAAGGAAAACTCCGTCCGCCACACATGATTGTTGGTCAACTCGAAGAGGTCGACCTTCATGATGGGCACGATGGCCATCGACCAGGGCCAGTTGTGCTTGTCGAGTTCGAGCAAGGCCCCTTCGCGGCGGGCCCGGGCCGCCACTGGCCCGACCGGCGGCACGCCGATGTCGAACGGCGTCTGGTGCCCCAGCACGAAGACAGCGCCCAGCGTGTGCCTCTCCTTGCCAACCGTGAAGATCTCGTACTCGGTATTGCGCGGCCAGATGACGTGGGTCTTGTCAACCTCGATGAGGCGGCCCGGATCTTCGTCGTTGCCCTTCGGTTTCTTGGCGGGGGTGGCATAGGCTGCCGTCACCCAATGCAAGAGGGGCAATGCCACATTCAGGTCGTCAGCTTGCATCGCCGTGGGGAGTTCTCCCAGCGTGCGATGGACATGCGTGTCCCCCGAGTACCAACCCCGCGCTCCCAGGTTGATGAATCGCTTCAGAGGGATGTCGAGCGTGACGGGCTCCGCGCCCACCTCGATCTCCTTCTCGAAGGTGAGATACTCCTTGCCGCGTTCCACGATGATGGTGTACTTGCCCGGGGCCGCCTCGAAGACAAAGGGATGGGCCGACATGGCGGCATGGATCTCCACCGAAGCCGGCTTGCGTTCCTTGCGATAGGGGACGGCGCTGCCCTCCTTGTCGGCGGGGCGAACGTGTAGCCAGTTGCCATTCGCAGCACGGACGTAGATGCGGGCCGCCGCGGGCTTGCCCGTTTCATCGAGGACGCGGCCCGTGACCGGCACACTCTTGTCGGCGGCGCGGAAGGCGTCGAGTCTCTTGAACTCGGCTTCCACGTCCTCCCCTTCGAAGAACCAGAGGTAGCCCTTCACGCGAACCGTCTGCCCGGGATCGCAATCGGGGAACCTGGGATCAGCGTGCAAGCAAGGGCACTTCGCATTGGCCCAAGTGCGGTGAATCGGTTCCCAGGCAGTAATGATCCAGCGCTTGCCCGTGGCCGACCGCGCCGCGGCATAGGGCGACTGCATGACCTTGTTGTCATTGTCTTGCTGCTCGAAGCCCTGCATTGCTTTCAACATGGTGCAGGCCTGCACGCGCAGATCGGTCAGCCTCTCCTTGGTCCCGTTGGTGAGCATGAGTTCCATGCGGACCACCTGACGGTCGGGCACCACGCGGGCTGCGAACACAATGCCGTTGGGCAACTTGCGTTCGATGTCGAGGCTGCCATCGGCCCGGCGCTGCCATTCGAGTGCGGGCAGCGTCACGTTCTGCTTCGTCCACACGGTGGGCACGTGCGTGTGGGCCAGGTAAGTCAGCCCGAGGTTGGACCAGATGGCTTCTGGCACGTCGACCACCGCATAGCTGCGGTCGTCCCAGGGGGCAAAGACGCTGACCTTGGTCTCGCGTTGCGGATCGATGGCCCCTTCGAGGAAGCCGATGCGTGGATGGCGGCCGCCCGGGTAGGGCAAAACGAGCAGCGGCGCATTCGCGGCCCGCTTCGGCTGGTTATCGGGGCGGATCTTGAAGCGATCGAGAGCGGCCCGCACTTCATCCTCGCTCAGACCCGTGGCAGCAGAAACTTCCGCCGGGCTGAAATGATGGTGCCAGGTCATGTTCTCTAACCAGTAGCGCAGCTCGCGGTCGGAAGTGGGCTTGCGCGGGGCGATCGGCTGCTCGGCACCGGCCGACGGCCCGGCCAGGAACAGGACGACAAGAAAATACAAGAGGCTGGCGCTGCGCGATGCCATGCTGAATCACTCCTCGAAGTAGCTGGCTGGAGGCTCGACACCGGCCCCGGGGGGGTGACAGAAGTGTATCGCAGAAACCGGGCGGGCAAAAGCCATCGCTCAGGCTGTCGCACCATTGCGCGATGATGAGAATGCGCGTCAAATCCCAGCTGTCCAGCACGTAGGACAGGCTCCGTAGACTACCAAGGTAGGCGAACACTGCAAGTCCCACAAACACATTCCGGTATGGCCCGATGAGTTGATGCTGGTCGGCTCATTGACCAGATTGATCATCCCGAGCCCGTAGCCAAGGTTGGTAAAGACAATGCCGGCCAGAGCATACGCGCGACTTGCCTGGGTTGGCCCGGTCGCAGCCGCGACCTGGCCACAGAAGCGACATGCCGGCGACCACGACAAAGCCAAGCTCGCGCTGGAAGAAGCAGGCAGGTACGCCCAGCACGATAAAAATGATCCCCACGGCAAAGAGCCGCACGCTGGCAAGATGCTTGTGCCACACCTGGAGATCGAACGAGTCGGTTGCTGCTACCGACAGGATTTCGGGGAGTTCGCCCGGATCCAGTACGTTCTCGGCCATCTCTTCCACCGCAACGAAATCGGGAACGAGCAGGATGGCCAGGCACTAAGAGAACATGGGACGCCTTCAGGTCGCGCCGCTGGAACTGTCGCAAAACCTGTATTAATTGGCGTATTCTGGCACTAACAAACGGTTACCATGGTGACACCGGTTCTTGAAGGCCGAGGGGCTGCCCTCGGTCCACGCTGCCAACCTGCCTACCGGAGAACGTCACCATGTTCATCAATCGTCGTCAAGCCATGGCCAACCTGGCGCTCGGGGCGAGCTCGCTTGCCCTGACGCCGTTCCTGCAACAGCTCCGCGCCGAACGCGCCACGGGCAAGCTGCCCAGACGCTTTGTGTTCGTCGTGAAATCGAGTGGTTTCTATCCGCAAGACATTCAGCCCGAGGGGCTGCCCGCCAGTGTGGACACGGTGCAATCGAAGGCGTTGAGCGAGCTCAAGCTGCCCGAGCCGCTCACTCCTTTGGCGAAACACCTGGACCAGGTCACCGTCCTGCGCGGGCTGTCGGCCATGATGGCCAAGGGGGGCCATCACGGTTTCTATGGCGCGCTTGGACTCTATCACGTGAGCGGCGGCACCAAGACGACCAGCTCGCCCCCGCTGGCCGCCACCATCGATTGCGTGCTCGGCGCGCATCTGCCCAGCATCTACAACAACCTCGGCTTCTTCCCGGAGACCAATCAGGGGCTGATCACGCCCGCGTTCATTTCCGCACTCGGGCCGCGCTTGCCCCTGCCCTTTTACGATGCGCCCGAGCTGGCCAACAACAGCCTGTTCGGCGCCGTCATGACTGGCGAGAGCAAGCAAGAGTTCGAGCTGCAGGGCGACCTGATGGATCACATGATCCGCGACGTCCGCAAGTTCTCGACAGACCTCGCGGGCTACGAGAAGGAGAAGATGGACCGCTACCTGGCCAACTTTGAATCGATCCGCACCCGCCGTCAACTCGTGCTGGCGAAGCGCGACCTGCTCACCAGGCACGTGCCTGCCAAGGATGAACGCTACACGAAGGCGGATTCGACCCTGGAAGAAAGGCTGCGGCTGGTGTTCGAACTGTCGGCGGTAGCCCTGATGACCGGGCTGACCAACGTGGTGACCATTCGCACTTGCAACATCGGCTCGTCTTACCGCGGCGAACTTAGCCTCACTGATGCCACCGTGCACGGCATCGGTCACGGCAACTCCGGCGCGGAAGGGGTCGATGCCACCCAGTCGCGACAGCGCATCAAGAAGTTCCACTGCTCCTTGATCGCCGAGCTGGCCGACAAGCTCAAGGCTCAGCCCGAAGGTGACGGCACCATGCTCGACAATACAGTCATCACCTATCTGTCCGATGGCGGCGACGCGCATCATGGCGACACGAAGGAAGTGGCCCGCGTGCTCGTGGGGGGCAAGAACATCCTGCGCAATCAGGGCCGCTTCCTGCACTACCCCGAATACGGCAAAAAGGGGCATCAAACCGCCGCGTCCGTTTATCTGGCCATGCTTCAGGGCGTGGGCAAGCCGCAACAACAGTTTGGCCGCATCGACCTCAACCTGGGGGATGTCGCCGACCAGAATGCACCACTGCGCGAGCTGGCACTGTGACGGGCTGCCCACTTCCTTCAACTGCGAGAACCAACATGAACCGATATCTGGCGATTTCCTGTTTGTGCGCGCTGGGCCTGGGCAGCCTGTCAAACCTCCCACTCGGCGCGGCCCCGGACGGCCTGGATGCGCAGGTGCTGCCCTTCTTGAGGCAGCACTGCTTTGAATGTCACGCCAACGGCAAAGCCAAGGGTGACGTGGATCTCTCCCAGCTGGGAAATGACCTCAAGGAGGAAGCAACCGCCGACCTGTGGAGCAACGTGCTCCGGCAGATCGTGCTCGGGCAGATGCCGCCCGCCAGGCAGCCCCGCCCGGATGCGCTGGCAAGTGAGCAGGTGGTGAAGGGCATCGACGCCACACTGGTCAAGGCGGGCCACGATTCCGTCCTCCACGGCATCGTCACGCACCCCAGCTTTGGCAACTACATCGATCACGACTTGCTCTTCAGCGGCAAGCTCAAAGGGCCAGCCTACTCCCCGTCCCGCTTGTGGCGGCGGAGCGCTTACAACGCGGCGGTGGGTGCCTTCCCGCTGCCCGCCCGCACGGGCATCCGCGACTTCGCCGGCGAGGGCTATATCGACGAGCCCACGCTCGACAGCCTGATCGGCACGATCGCGGGCAAGCTGACGCGCGACTTCGACGGCACGATCGCCACGCGCGGCAGCAACAAGGGCAAGATCATCAACCAGGTCAAGCAGTACGTCGATTACTTCAACAGCGACAAGCCCACCGCCGAGCATATCCAGCTCGCCCTCGCACGCGGCTTCACTGATGCCCTGCAGCGTGAGCCAAACGCTGAGGAGTTGAAACACTACATGGCCATGCTCGAAGCCAACGTGGCCAAGGGGGGCAAGAAGATTGGCCTCAAGACCACGCTGATGGCTATTTTTCTCAACCCGGAATCGGTCTTCCGCATGGAGCTTGGGCTCGGGCCGCAACTCGAGGATGGCCGCCGCATGCTGTCGCCGCAGGAACTGTACTTCGCCATCAGTTTCGCGCTCGGGGATCAGCCCTTGCAGGCCAAGCGGAACGACAGCCCGGATCACGTGCAGAATCTCTTGAAGAGCGGCAAGCTCCAGACCCGCGCCGACGTCGAGCGGGCCGTCCGCCACCTCCTCAAGAACAAACAGATCGACAAGCCGCGCATCTACAGGTTCTTCCACGAGTTCTTCAGCTTCCAGGAGACCGAGACCATTTTCAAGGATGCCGAGACCTCCTATCAGCAGCGGAAGTACATGATGGCGGACGGCGCGGCGTTCATTGATGAAATACTCGCCTCCGATCAACGTGTCTTCGAACAGCTCCTCACCAAGAGCGAGTATCCACTCACCGTGGTGCGCGGCAAGAAGACCTACACCTGGCCCATGCTGCGCTACAGCTACAGCATGACCAAGGAGCAGCTCAAGGTGCTGGAAGAACAGCACAACGCCAGGACCATGAAGAACGACCAGTTGCCCAAGGACCAGCAAGACCGCTCCTATCTGCGCTGGGATTTCAAGGAAGAAAGGGCCGGCATGCTCTGCCATCCTACCTGGCTATTCGCCTGGTCCACCAACAACGAGAACCACCCCGTGCAGCGCGGCAAATGGATTCTCGAACACCTGCTGGCCGGCACCATGCCCGAGGTGCCCATCACAGTACAGGCCCAGGTGCCCGAAGATCCTCACCGGACGCTGCGCGAACGTTTCGTCGAAACGCGCGAGAAGGCCTATTGCCTGAACTGCCACAAGAAGATGAATCCGCTTGGCATGACCTTCGAGTGCTACGACTTCATGGGCAAGTTCCGCACCACCGAGGTCGGCAAGCCGGTCGACGCCAGCGGCAGCTTTGACGGCACCGGCATTCCCGGCCTCGACGGCAAGGGCATCAAGGTCAAGAACGCCGTGGAGTTGATGGACGCGCTGGCCAAGATGCCGCGGGTGAGGCAGTCGATCATCCGCCACGCCTTCCGCTACTGGATGGGCCGCAACGAGATGCTCAGCGACGCGCCGACGCTGATCGCCGCCGAGAGAGCCTACCTCGACAGCGGCGGCAGCTTCGACGCGGTCGTGCTGTCGCTGTTGACTTCCGACTCGTTCCTCTATCGTCGCTAGCGGCGGGCAGGCGGCTGCCAGGAGACGGCGCCGCCCCGTTGGATCTGCTTGCGGAGGGCCGCCGACAGCTCGTTGAACTTGTCCTTTTCCTTGGCGGCGAGGTTGTTCGCTTCCTTCGGGTCGTCGCGCAGGTTGTAGAGTTCGAGGGGCTGCCATGGGCTGTTCTGCAAGATCTTCCAGTTACCGTCTATGAGTGCGTCGATGGTCTTGCCCCCGTAAGCGTTGCCCCCTTCGCGGCGCGTGAAGTAGAGTTCGCGTTTCAACGTCGGCTGCTCCTTGCCAAGCAGCGTGGGTAGAAAACTCACGCCATCAATCGGATGTTTCACGGGCACGCCGGCTGCCTCCAGCAGCGTGGGCAGCAAATCCATGGTCAGGGCCTGCCAGTCGCTCGAGCTGCCGGGCTTGATGTGCCCGGGCCAGACGACGGCCGCGGGCACTTTCAGTCCCCCTTCGTACATCATTTGCTTGCCGCCGCGGAGCGGGCCGTTGTTCGCACCGACGTCGAGTTGCCCGCCGTTGTCGGAGGTGAAGACGACGATGGTGTTGTCGGCCAGCCCGGTCGAGGCGAGCGTGGCCAGTACTTGGCCAATGCCATCGTCCATGTGCTCGATGAGGGCCACCAGCTTGGCCCGCCGCTCGGTAATGCCCTGCTCGCGCTTCTTGACGCGGGCCAGCCAGTCTTCCGGCGGCTGAATTGGCGTGTGCGGCGCATTGTAGGCGAGATAAAGGAAAAACGGCTTGTCGGGCTTCTGCTCTTTGAGAAACTCGCAGGCCCAGGTGGTGAAGAGGTCGGTGGCGTGGCCTTTGGGGTCGATGGTCTCCCCGTTCTTGCGCATGTAGTTGACGTTGTGGCGGCGATGCGTGTAGTAGTCGTCCATCATGTCGCCGAGAAAGCCATGAAAGTGAGCGAAGCCGCGCTCGCCGGGAGTGTTGGGGGATTCGAGGCCAAGATGCCACTTGCCCACCAGTGCGTTGCGATAGCCCGCGGGCTCGAGCAGCTTGGGCAGCAGGATTGCCTCGGGACTGAGCCAGCCCCAGCTGTTGTCGGCATCGGTGCGAATGACGCCGGGGACGCCGACACGGTCGGGATAGCGGCCCGTGAGCAGCGCGGCCCGCGTGGGGGAACACACCGGGCAACTGGCCCGGAAATGTGGCAGGCGCATGCCGCGTGCAAAGAGCTTGTCGAGATGAGGCGTCTTCATGTCGCTGGCGCCGCAGCAAGCGAGATCGCCGTAGCCCAGGTCGTCAGCGAGGATGACCACGATGTTGGGCGCACTTCGACTTTCTGCCGCACGTACATCGGCGGCCAACAAGAGGGTCAGCAGGCCGGCCAGCCCGAGGGCGAGTGTCTCACTTCGCCACAAGTGTCGGAACTTCATGATGGGGACACCTCCGCCGCAGCCCAACCTGTTCATGGCCAGTATCGATGACCGGAGGCGTTTCGTCAATCGAAACCAAACTTGCGCAGCGGGGCTATTGACTTACGATATAGCTTTTCTAAGATTTTCGCCGGAGACGCGGGCTGTGTGGCGTGATGGGCGACGCGCTGCCGGTCCCGTCTCCTTTTTGTTCGTTTTCGTACGGACGATCCGGGCCGGCATTCCTAGGTTCTCCTCAACCCGTCACCGAAGTCCAGACCCCGACCAGAATCGGCTGGCCGGGGTTTTTTCACCGCATGGTCAAGGGGACTCACCTACCTGGACCTGAGCGTCCCATCAGAAGCGCCAGTTGAAACTGGCCAGAGCTTCGACATCGAAGAGTTTTGGCCCGGTCACCGGCACACCGACCGCCATTCCCAGCGACGAGCGGTTATTGATGATGATATAGCCGCCCCCGGTCAGGTTCACCGAGTCGCGAAAGCGGATCAAGTCGTCGTCAGCACGATGATTCAACGGCGTATTCACGTGCACTTCAATTGTCGGGATGAACGCCGTGATGATCGCATCGTACCGGTTGATCCAGTAGCCGAAACCGACGTCGTTGAACAGGGCCGTGACGTCGTTACTATCCGTCGGCACCATCAGCGAGCAGAATCCTTGCACGTAAAAGTTGCCCGTGCGGCGCAGGTACCCCAGGTAGGGCTGCAACAACACTGGGTGAATTTCGTCGATTTGCCCGCTCGGGTTGACGTAGACCACGTAGGGATGATCGCCTGTCGGGGCCGTCACCACCAGCCCGCTGGAGAGCACCGCATTGGCCGTGTTGATGAAGGCGTATTTCAGGACCATAGTCAAGTCGGTGATGTCGGATTCACTGTCGGCAAAGTCGGGATTGGCCTGGAAGAAGGGCAGACGCATCCCAAACGAGGCGTTCGGGCCAAGGATTGTCTTCTCGAATCCGATTGTCTCGCGGTGTAGTTCGTTGTTCTTGTTGACGTTGTTGTAGTAGTTGTAGAAACCGAAGAGCCGGTCTTGCGGCCGCACGCTCTCGTTTTCGCCCGCCTTGAAGGCTCCACGGGTGACCGCAATCGGTGAACCGAAGTTGAATCCTGCCTGAAAGCCACCACCTTGAAAGCCGGCGTTGAAGCCCTGAAAGCCTCCCTGGAAACCGCCCTGAAAGCCTCCCTGGAAACCCTGGAAGCCGCCTTGAAAGCCAGCGTTGAAACCTTGGAAGCCGGCACCGAACTGATTGAAGCCCTGAAAGCCGCCTTGAAAGCCACCTTGAAAACCGCCCTGAAATCCGCCTTGAAAGCCGCCCTGAAAACCGGCGCCAACACCACCCGCGCCAGCGTTGAAGCCCTGGAAGCCGCCGGCCCCAGGGACTCCGCCGCCGCCATTGTTCAGACCGCCGAATACTCCAGCCTGGAAGCCTGAGAGACTGTGCAGATCACCAAACATTGGCGGGGTGAAGGGGATGCAGCGACGGCGGAAGTCACGGCGCGGCAACTCCACGCGGGCGGGCTGTGCGCACTCCGCATAATCCCAGGGGGCCAATTCCGCCGGACAATCCGGTTCGGCAGCCCGCACCTGGTCCGTTCCCAACCACAACATCAGGCAAGCTACCCAGCAGCTAACTCGCCGCGCGTTCATGCATCCTACCTCCGCGCAACTGCCTTCCCTGGCCTCTGCATGGCGCAGAACATTGCTTCGAGGGACTTATCGGATCACGGGTAACAGTGGCCGCCGGGCAAACTCGGGAAGTGGCGTAGTTTCCTGCAAATTGGCTGCAACTTTGCTGTGCATACCGCGCACGCAGGCGCAGGCAGCGTTGCCGGATGTGCCGTGCGTTCCACTTTACTCTCCCCACCCGTTCTGCTATGCGGCCGCGCGGTCTCTCTCGTGCCCGGTCTCAACGGGGGAGGTGAACAGGATGATGCGAACGGACGAGATTGTGCCCGCCCTGCCCGCTGGCTGGCAACGTTGCCTGGTAAGCCTGCTGGTCGTCGCGCACTTTGTGGCGATCTTGACCGCAGTGACTTCGTTCTCACATCCGGATTTCCCTGCCCCGGCAGTCGCGGTGCTGGCCAACCGTCCGTTCCGGCCCTACTTGCAGGCAACCTTTCTCAGCAACGCCTACCGCTTCTTCGCCCCCAATCCCGGCGCCCCGACCGTGTTATGGTTTCGCATCCAGCACGAAGACGGCACGGTTTGCTGGGGTGAGGCGCCGCGCACTGGTCGCTGGCTGCGACCAGGCTATCAGCGCGACCTCAACCTGACGATGTCGCTGGGCCAGTACCTGATGCCGGAGGGCGACAACCGGGCCTTTACACCGATAGGGGCCATTGCCGTGGCCTCGTATGCGCGGTATCTCGCCCGGGAAATCGCCGCACATCACGACCGGGTCAAGGCGGTCGGCATCTACTGTGTACAACATTCGGTATTGCTGCCCGAACAGATCCGGGCCGGCTGGGCCGTTCACGATTTACCCACCTACCGGGCAACCTTTGCCGGCGCCTTTAGCCCGGTCGGCGAACGCGTCGACAAACATCGTCCGCTGGTCCTGGATCAACCAATCACGCGAGTGGCTGCCGGTATACTGGCGGTAGACTTCTATCCGCGCTTGCGGCGCCGGCCCGGCGTCGAGGCTGGCCAGCTTGCCGAGGAACTGGGCTTGCCCGTGCCGATTCGCCGCTTGCTTGCTGCGTATCCCGAGTTGCAACATCCACCCAGGGCCGATGTGCCGCTCGAGGCGCTGCTCGAGGAACTACTGCAATCGCCGGGCACGGCGGACAGGTAACATATTCTCTCTTCGGATCACCGCCATGACCATGCGCTGGATCATTGCTGGACTGTCGCAACGCTGTCGGAACCTCGCGAACGGCTGGAACCAGTTCTGGTTCACTCCGGCGGACCCGACCACGCTCGGCGCGATCCGGATTTGCGCCGGGCTGCTGCTGCTCTATCAGCACCTCGCCTGCCTGCCCGAACTGTTTCACTACATCGGGCCAAGCGCCTGGATCGACGCCCAGGCCATCGCGGAGATCCGGCAACTGGGAGAGTCTTCGGGAAGCTGGTACGAAGCATTCTTTGGCCAATCGCTATGGATTCATGTGCAAGATCCGGTGCTCATCGCCTTGACGTATGGACTGTTCCTGCTGGCCCTGGTTGGTTTCACGATTGGCCTGTTCACGCGGCCGCTATCGGTGCTGGTCTGGGCCGGGCACATCAGCTATGTGCAGCGCGGCTACATGCTCTGCTTTGGCATGGATACCGTGCTGGCATTTTTGACCCTGTATCTGATGCTGGGACCCAGCGGGGCAGCCCTGTCGGTCGATGCCGCGCGGAAGCAGCGACGCGGCGCGGGCGGCGCCACGCCGAGCTGGTCGGCGAACCTGGCCATCCGCATGATCCAGGTTCACATAGGCATCGTCTATCTCTGCGCCGGGCTGGCCAAGCTGCAGGGATCACGTTGGTGGGATGGTACGGCGGTGTGGCTGTCGCTCATGCTCTCGGAGTTTGCCCTCTTCGATTTCGGCTGGCTGGCCCACGGTGGGGACCTCTTCTGCCTGACGCTTTCCAACGTTGGTGTGGCCGTCACTCTGTTCCTGGAAATCGGCTTTGCTTTCCTGGTGTGGAACCGGTCCTGGCGGCCAGTAATGCTCGGGCTGGCAGTCGTCCTGCACGCGGGGATCGGTATCTTCATGGGCATGGCGGCTTTTGGCCTCGTGATGTTGACGGGCTGTCTGGCCTTTGTCGAGCCGGTTTCGATACGCAAGGTCATCGACGCGGCCCGCCGTGTCCCACGCAGCGAACTCGCCCAGGCGTCAGCACCGCGACGCCCTTCCCTGGCAGCCTGAAGCTCTCAACGTTTGATCGTCTTGGGCACCGGGTCGGTGGCAAAGGGCCAGTCCGTCGGCTGGTACTTGATGGCCAGCTGGGGCGTGTCGAGCTTCTTGTTCATCTCGTGGCGGCTGGTCATCACGGCATCGAGAATCCCCGTTGTCAGCAAGGTGCGTTCCACCGGATAGGGGGGGTGGCCCGTCTGCATCATGCTGTCGATGGCCCGCAGCAAGTAGGCGAAGTGCCCGAACGGATCGGGCTGCTGCAAATAGAAATGGGTTGAGACCGGCTCAGGCTTGTCCCTCTGCTTGGCGGCGAAGGTGAAAGCGCCGCCGTCCCCTTCGTAGACGTAGCCATTCATCATGGCGACCGCTGCCTTCAGCCCGTCCTTGTAGTCGATGAGGAAGACGCCGCCGCTCTTCGACTTGGCGGTGAGCTCGCGGTAGTTGCCCTTGGCGTGGGCGGGCACCCGCTCGAGGGCCGCTTCCAGGAGCGATTTCGACCAGCGGCCCTCATCCATGGCCTTCCACATCGCCTCACCCTGAAGGCACTGCACGCTCTTGACGCCGGTCTCACCCCCTTTGCGGCGCTCGACCATGCATTGCATGGCTTCGAGGGCATGGAAACCGTAGCCCTCGAACGGGCCGTAGCCCACCTGCACGACTTCCTCGAGTGCGCAGCCCATGGGCAGCTTCACGGGAGGTTTCCGCCACGTCACAGGCAGCGACGAACCTGCCAGCAGCGGCACGAACAGCTCGCGGGCGCGATCGTACATCCATTTCGCGTTTTCCCACGAGTAGGACAGATGCTTGTCGGTGAAGACCGGCACCGATTTCTTGTAGCGGGCAAAAGTGTCCATGACCGCTTCAAAGAAGCGGCGGCGCGGGTAGAGTTTCTGCCCTTTGTCGTTGTCGGCATACTTGCCGTGCTCACCAATGATGAGAACACCATCGACGGCTAGGAGGGCCCCGCCGCGCGTGAGGGCCTTGGGAATCGAGTCGTAAATGACGAACTTGTATTTCTTGGCCAGCTCTCGGCTCATGTCGTTGTCGGGGAACTGGTCGACGTACATTGACGCCAGCTCCAGGTCGGGCCGTTCCTTGCTGTCGTGCAGGTAGCCCTCGAGGATTTTGCCGAGAATCACGTCGGCATGCGACCAGCGACGATACTCGGTGACGACGGCAGCAATCTTCTTGGTAGCCATGCGTGGAGTGTAGCACAGGCATCAGGAGTCAGGAATCAGGAGACAGGAAATCTGGAGTTGGCCACGGACAATTGACACCTGACCACATTGGTCATTGGTCCATGGCCCTGCTTCCGTTTGGGCGTCAGGAATCGAACATTCCCGTCAGTAGGCGTGCTTGTCCCGCCGGAGCAGCATGCTCGTCACGGTCAGGCAGAGGATGCGGAAGTCGAACCAGGGGGTCCAGTGTGTGATGTAGTAGAGGTCGTACTGGATGCGTTTGCGAAGGGAGGTATTGCCTCGGAAGCCATTGACCTGGGCCCAGCCCGTGATGCCGGCCTTCACGGCGTGGCGGGCCATGTAGTTCGGCACCGTGCGCGTGAACTCCTTGATGAAGACGGGCCGTTCCGGCCTCGGGCCAACCAGGCTCATGTCCCCTTTCAAAACATTGATGAGCTGGGGCAATTCGTCCAGATTCGATTTGCGCAGGAAAGTGCCGAACAGGGTGCGGCGCGGATCGTCTTTCTGAGCCCAGACAGCACCGGTCTGCTGTTCGGCATCCACGCGCATGCTGCGAAACTTGAGCATCTGAAACGGTTCGCTGTTGAGGCTGCAGCGCTCTTGCCGATAGAAGACCGGCCCCGGGCTGGTCAACTTCACGAGAGCTGCGATCACCAGCATCGGGATGCCCAGGACGACCAAACCGATCACGGCCAGAACGATGTCCATGGCCCGCTTGACCACGATGTTCAGCCCGAAGTGCGGGCTCTCGCGCAGGCCGATCACGGGCAGTCCGTCGAGGTTCGTCGTCGTCAACGAGAGCGATGCCAGCGCGGGCACGTCTGCCACCAGTCGGACTTCCACCAGGGTCTGCGACAGGATGTCATACACCCGCCGCGCCTCGTGGTAGCGCGTCATCGGCAGCGAGATGAACACGTGCGATACCTTGTAGTGCTCGATCAGC
>JBFWSD010000036.1:0-14717 GCA_050248575.1 Gemmataceae bacterium | reverse complement strand
ACGTACAGGAATATTTGCGTATCGCTGGTCTTCGTGGACATGATCGTCGCCCTCGGTTTCAATCCTCTCGATCAGCGGCAACACCCAGACTGTGGCTGCCGTAAATCGCCAGGATGGCCAGCATGGCGTAGAGCAAGTTTCCGATCGGGGTGTGAGGCTGCTCGGCGGCGTGTTCGCCGACTTCCGCCTGCGGAAGTGCGGTGGGTGCCGATTCCTCGCCGGCTGTGTCGTGCGGCCCTCGGTCGAAGCGCGCCGCTTCGAACAACGGCCGTTCCTGCGGGAGACGGGCGGGTTCTGCTTTGCCCGCGAGCACCATGCTCATGGCCCTGCTCTCCGCATTCGAGGACGAGTCGATCTGCGGCAAGGGGGGCACTTCGTCGATGCTCACGAGTCTGATCACACTCGCCGAGGGCGCCTCGATGCGCGCTGGCGCGGCCGCCGTTTCTTGTGCTCCCGGCACCGCGACGCGCTCGGCGCGGATGGTTGCCCAGCGGAACTCTGTTGCCGGCCGCCCGTGCGCCTGGCGGACCAGCTTATCAATCACCGCCGGGTTAGTGGCTCTCGCGGCAAGTGAATTGTGGATGATCGGCGATGCCTGTCGGATCGGTTGATCGATAACAGCCGGACCGGGCGTCGTGCTGTCCGGGGCCGCGGGGCCAGAAACACCCACGACCGGCACTGTCGTCTGGCCCGGATCAGGATCACCTTGATTGCCAGGACTGACCACGCTGGGCGGGACAACCACACCCGGAGCATTGCCGCTCGAAGGAGTCGGCAGCAATCCCAGAAAGCCCAGATCCCACCAGGCCGAGAATCGCGAGCTCGCCGAAGTGCCGATGGGTGCCAGCGTCGCATCGACTGCCTCGGGGCCAACCGGGTCGGACAGCCCGATTCCACGAAGCGAGAACACGACCTTGCTGCTGCCGTTGGCAGGCGTCAGCATGAACGTGTAGTCCCCCTGGGTGAGGTAGAAGGTGCTGCTGATCGTTGCCGTCCCCGAGAAGCCAACCTGCTGCACGACGCTGCCATGCTGGTCGACCACGGTGAGGTTCCAGGCGTCGGTGGACAAGCCCTGCTGGGTCTCGATGACGAAATGGAAGAGCTGGCTTTGCAACACGTGCAGGGTGCCAAGGTTCTCTTCTCCTTCGGCGGGAAGGTGATCGACGAGGGGCAACAGTTCGACGGCCCGTGTGCCGAAGTCGATGGCCAGGAAATAATCGCCGCCGTCCGCCGAGCGCACCGAGAGCAGGTACGGCTGCTCGGACGAAGCATCGGCCAGTTGCAAGGTGAAGCTGCCCGCTGAGCGCGTCAGCACCTCGGCATGTATCGGATTGCCATGGACATCGTAAAAGGTGAGTTCGAGATTCTCGCTGGCGAGTGGTTGAGTGCTCCAGGCGACCGCGGTCAACACCAGCGGCCCTTGGCTGTTCAAGAGGGGCGGCGCCTTGAAACGGTAGAAATCGATGTCGTTGCCGTCGGTCAGGCTGCCCGCTACAGCGTAGTCGAAGCGATTATCGACGCGATAGGCCCTGGCCAGCAAGTTGGTCGCAGCTTGCCTTGAATCGTTGCGGTCTTCCTGGGCAGGCGGGCCTTGGCCCTGATCTGCAGGCTCCGTCGCGCCGGCGTCGATCTGCACGCGATAGCCGCCGATGCCGAACACGTCTGCGCGTGCCTTCTCACTTTTCACGTAGTACTGTTTTGGCGAACCCTGCTGGCGCGTGAGATGGAGTTCCAGATCGCCGTCGAGCGGGCCGGCGGACTCGGCGCTGCCCAGCACGTTGCCCGCGCCATCAACCACCGTGATCCTGGCACTCAGCAGGCTGAAGCCGGCCGTCTGCAACCTTATCGTGGCCTCGGTGGCATTGCCCTGGAAATGGAAGCTATACCAGTCCACGTCGTCGAGGGTCGTCAAGTCCCCTTCAACCAGGTCATGATTGTAGTTCGATGCCTCTGACCAGACATCGTTGGAGTGGGCGCGATCGAACTCGTCGGCCGCGCGCGTGCCGTAGAGCGTCTGAAAGCGCGCGACGTCGTCGAGGGAAAGTCCGTTGACGAACTGGAGCGTCGCGAACATGACCGAGGCGGGATCGTCGCTGTGTTCGAGTCCGAAGACGTGCCCGGCCTCGTGGAGCATCACCGAGAACAGATCGACTTCGCCGCCCAGGCCGAAATCCCACGCACTGTTCAGCTTGACGTCTCCCGACCAGGTGCCGGCCAGCAAGTCGAAGCCAGAGGCCACGGCGATTACTTCGTCGGAGAGTGGGTAGGTGCCGATGCGAATGTCACCGAAGCGACTGTCCCCTTGGAGGGCCCCGGCGCTGCCAAAGGGCTGCCCGCCATCCTCGACCAGCCCGATGTTGACGTTGCCCAGCACAGCCCAGGTCTGGAACGCGCGCAGGATCTCGGTCTGCCAGTCTGCCCGCGTGGCCATGGCATCGAGCAAGTGAAAGAGCTGGCTGTTTGCTCCGAGCAACTCGGTGCTGTCCGGCGCGAAACTGAGGGTGAGATGCTGGGGATCAGGCCAGGCGAGCCCGGCGACCGACGGAGTGGATCGGTCTTCCAGCGGTTCCAACAACAACAACGGCCGCGCTCTCATCATTGGTTGGCACTGCAAGTCTAGCGGGAGAACAGCCACACGGGGTGGTATCGCCGCCCGCCAGAACCAGTGTAGTACGCAAAGCCTTCGGTGAGGCGAAATTCCGCAACTTCCAAGGTCAGGTCCGAGGAGTCATGGTGCAAGCATGGCTTCTAGCTCCTGCCAGCGGGCATAGAGCTGATCGACCTTGTCCTGGGCCTCTTGCAGGGCAAGGCAAGCATCGTGGAGTTTCACGTGATCGACGCCGGCGTCGGCCACATTTTGCTGGCGTGCCTGCAAGGCCTGTTCGGCCGCCAGGATCGCTTGCTCCATCTGCTCGAGTTCGCGGCGTTGTTGATAGGTAAGTCGGCCGGCGCTCTTGGTGGGTCTGGCAGCCTTGGGCGCGGCCTTGGCCTTTGGCTTCGGGGTCGACAGCTCACGCTGTGCCGCCACCCATTGCTGATAGCTTGCATAGATGTGGGCATTGCCCTGCCCGTCCAGGCCGATGATCTCGGTGCAGAGTCGATCGAGCAGCGAACGATCGTGGGTGACCAGCACCAGGGCACCGCTGAACTCGCTCAGGCTTTCCTCCAGCACTTCGAGCGAGGCAATATCGAGGTCGTTGGTCGGCTCGTCGAGCAGGAGCACGTCGGCGGGCTGCAGCATCAGCTGCGCGATGAGCACGCGGGCCTGTTCGCCGCCGGAAAGGTCCGCCACGGGCAAGTCGAGCTGCTCGCTACGAAACAGCAGCCGCTTGGCCCAGGCGTTGATGTGATAGGAGCGGCCCTGATACATCACCTGGTCGGTGTTCGGGGCCAGCGCCTTGCGCAGCGGCTGAGCCGGATCGAGCTGCTGGCGATCCTGATCGAAGGAGACGACGCGCAGGCCGTCGGCACATTTGATGGCGCCGGCGTCGGGTGGCAGCGTGCCATTGAGCAAGCGCAGCAACGTGCTCTTGCCGCTGCCGTTCGGGCCGAGCAGCCCTACCTTCGACCCGGGCGACAAGAGCAGCGAGAGCTCGGCGAAGAGCGGATTGCCCGCGATCGCCTTGGCTACGCCGTCGATCTGCATGAGCTTGACGCTCTTGCGGCCGGTGCCCACGAAGTCGAGGCCGGCCGTGCCGCTCGCCGTGTTCCGTGTCTTCACGTCTTGCAAGTTGCCGATGAGCTTCTCGGCTTCCTGGATGCGGGCCGACGACTTGCCCGTCCGCGCCTTGGCGCCGCGCTTGAGCCATTCCACTTCGCGGCGGACCTTGCTGGTCAGCGCTTGCTCACGCTGCACCTGGGCGGCAAGCAGGTCCTCCCTGCGGATCAGGAAATCGCTATAGCTGCCCGCAACGCGGAAGTAGCCCTGCGCGTAGACGCGATCGATCTCCACCACCTGGTTGACGACGTTTTCCAGGAAGTAGCGATCGTGGCTGACCACGACAAAGGCGAAGTCGGCCTGCTGTAGCTGGTCTTCCAGCCAGAGGATCCCCTCGAGGTCGAGATGGTTGGTGGGCTCGTCGAGCAAGACTAGGTCGGGCTGGCGCACGAGTGCCCGCGCCAGGGCAAGACGCTTTCGCCAGCCGCCCGAAAGGGTCTCGACCCGTTGATCCGCCGCGGCGAAGCCGAATTTCGTCAGCATGATGCTGATGCGCGTCTGACGCTCGTGTTCCTCGGCGTCGTCGTCGGCCAGAGCGTCCAGCATGACCTGCTGGATGCTGAGGCCGGGTGCAAACGTATCCGCCTGCGGCAAGTACTCGATACGGGCGGTACGGCGCGGCGCCACGTTGCCGGCATCCGGCAACTCGCCGCCGGCCAGAATGCGGAGCAGTGTGGACTTGCCGGCGCCATTGGGACCGATGAGCCCGACGCGCTCGCCCGCACGCAGGTCGAGGGAGATGCCCGCGAACAACGGCTTGTTGTAGCTCTTGGTCAGGTCTTGTGCGCTGAGGAGTATGGTCACGAATTCATTCTATTGTTGAGGATCCAACCAAAAGGAGGATTCGCCAGTGAGTCAGAACGCGCTGTCTATCTTGCTCGGGCAAAGCCGCTGCGCCGCCCGTCTTGGGCAAAATGCAGCTTGGCACCGTCGTCCACCTGGAGCGCGCCCACGATACCGGTTGCACTCGATGGCTTGACAAGTCGATGGGCAATCTTCTCTTCCGTGAGCATCGCCTGGACCTTGGGGTCGTAGTGATTCTCCACCACGATCTCCCCGTCAGCATTCGGCAGGCTGAACCGGGGCAGATTCATCGCCTTGGGCGGCGACAGCTTCCACTCCACGACAGCCGTGCCGTATTGATACGGGCCATGAACGAAACCGTATCCGGGCGAGCCAACGATATGATGGGGCGTGCCATCCTTGAATAGTGCGTAACTCGTGGAGATGCCGGGGGCAGTGGCGCCATCGCCACGAACGTGGTCACGGTTGATCACGTAAGAAGCATAGACGCCATCCACCATGATGCCGGCCCCGAATGCCGATGGCGAATTGATCGAGTGCGTGCCCCAGGCGCAATTCCCGTGCCGATCGCGGACCACCAGAAAACAGGTGTTGAAGATGGCATCCAGAGTGAACTTGCGGCGCGGGCTGTTCATGACAAAGTCCGCACGCTTCCGGGCGTGAGCGAGATCAATGAACGTTGCTTCGTTTTCCTTCGATAGCTTCTTGACGGAAAGAAAGACTTCTTCCATGATCCGCAGCTGTTTATTGACTGATTCCGGGCTGGCAGCGCCACTCGAGCGCAGGTCCAGCGCCTCGTTCAAATGGAGTGCGTAAACCAGCAATGGGGCGCTGACGACCTGGTAGCCTCGGTAGTTGCCGCGCAGTTCCAGCTTCGAGTTCTTGACCCGAGCCTGCCAGTTCTTCAGGTCGTCCAAGGTGATCTTGCCGCCGTCGGCCTGGGCTCGCTTGACGTAATGTTGCGCGAAGTCGCTCTCGTAGAGGGCAACGGGACCATCCTTGGCAACGGCAGCGAGCAGTCTTCCGAGTTGAGTCTGGACCAGTGGCTCATCGGACTTCAACAAGCGCCCGTTCCGCAGCCACAATTCCTTTGACCCGGGATCCTTGAGCGCCTTCCGCTCGGCGGCGGCAATGATCTCCGGGTTGACCAGGAACCCTTCCTTGGCGTGCCGAATTGCGGGCTGAAATAGCTTGGCCCAGTCAAGCTTGCCGTAGCGGCGATGGGCCTCGTAAACGCCCGCGAGGTAGCCCGGCACGGGCATCGCCCGTCCGGTCTGCGTCACCGGTGAATGGCGGTCGAAATCATACGGTTCTGCCGCCGCCGGCCCCAGGAGTCCGACGACATAGGTCGTCTGTGCCTTCGCGGCCTCAAAGTACTGTATGCCGAAGGCCCCCCCCACCGAAGTCAATCCCGGCTCACAGACCGTCTGTGCAAGGGCCGCCGTCAAGTATGCGTCGGCCGCATTGCCGTCCTGATCCAGCGCCCACAGCGCCGCTTCGCTCGCTTCGATGGAGGTCGAACAGACTCCTGCCTTCGTGCCGGTGGCATAATGATCCATGCGCCCCGATTGCTGAGCCATCACCGGTATGGGCAGACACGATGCGAGGCAGGAAGTCGCCATTCCTCTGACGAATGATCTTCGATTCAACATCGCCAATCCTCTCGCCGAAATACGGTCTCTCCAGGAAGGGGAAAGTCAGTTTCCCACTCATGGACCAGGAAAACAAGGACGCAACCGTAGCGCAGCGGGCGGGTATTCCAGCCTGACGGGTCGCGCGAAGCTACTGCTGCCGGAAAATGAGATTCGAGACATGCTGTTGGTGAGGTTCTGCGCGGTGGAGCAGAACCTGGCCGTACCGGAAGGGCGTCGCTCCGGAACGAAAGGACCTGTCGGTCTAACCGCTCAGCCAACACGGAGGGCGCTGCGTGCCGCTGGTGTGCGACTTCGAAAAGCTCCTACGCCAGCACCATTCTTCGCAAGCGAGAATCGGATGGCTGGAGCGGGTATGGAAACGACGGCATGAAAGTCTGCGAGAAATCGCACCGGGAAACTGAAGTGTAGCCGTACATCAGCTGATAACGCGGCTTGACCGAGTTGCGGCTGCCAAAATGAAAGCAGCGGCTGGAATCGATGAACAGGACGGTGCCTTTGGGATAGGAAAACTCGATCGCCTCATTGCGCTCGACCACGCGATACATCTCTTCGTCGGTGATACGGTAAGGATTGCCCCGTTTCTGGTAACCGAGTTGCTTGCGTGCCCGCCGGGATGCGGAGGCGGGCAGAAAAGTCCATGGGCCACACTCAAAGGTGACATCCTCGATGAGCACAATCACGTACACCAGCGGCATGTCGTGCAGATCAAGGTGATAGAGCTGGCTTTCCCCGAAGGGCCGCGGCGGTTCCGGATCCAGGTTCTGGTTCGACTCCATGAAGCGAATTCCGGGCGGACGGGTCTTGGACAGCACCGGTACGGTTTGCAGGTAGTTGGCCACCGTGGCCAGCACTTCGGCAGACAGCGCGAAGTTCAACAACGACGGATAGTGGTGAATGTCGTCATAGAAAAAGAGATTGCGAAAATAGGGCTGCTGCACGTCGCTGTGCTTCTTGCCGCCGCGCTCACGCACAATGTTTCCAGCGTCTTCCAGAAGCTGTTCCAGCCCGGGCAGCGACCGGGTGGTGTCGATCACCCAGCCGTCCTGGATCTGGTTGCGCGGCGGCGCCATCGGATGACCGGCGTGTTCGCAGAGCAAGCTTTCCCATTCGCTGGCGAAGGCATGCTGATGCTGCAGGTAGCGCTGCCGATACCTCCACTGGTTGTAGGTCTTCGCACAGCCCATGATGGTGCGAATGCCCAGGCGCGACATGGTGGCTTCCTTGAACCAGCGGCTCCCTGGCAGGCCCAGGACGCGGTCGGTCAACCGAGCGAGCGAATTCTTCATCGTCAACTCCTTGAACGGGATTCGCAGAGGGCGCCGACGAACGGGTTGCCCGTAGGTTTGCAGATGGCGTTCAGCAGCTGTGCCAGCGCCTGGCGATGCTGCCGGATATAAGTGTGGTGATTGCCAGCTACCTGATAGTGAAACTCGGACGTGCCGCAAGGTTGCCACGATGCCCGCGCGTTCGACTCGGCATCGCGACAGCGGATGATGTGTACTTCGCCGAGGTACGGTCGCGGGCGATGCGCCTGCAGGATCCGGAAGTACCAGCGCAGGGCCCAGGTATCGCCCGCCACGGACCTTTGGCCCGCCAAACGTGGTTGCCATGGGTCGAGCAGGATCAACTTCGGAGGAACCGGCATGAGCCCTGCCAGCCGCCGGGACGTCTCCAGGGCCAAGCTGCAGGCAAGACACTCGCCAACCACTACCGGCACCCGGCCTGCCAGCTTTCGCGCCAGTTTCCTGGCGACCGTTCGTGCCAGCCCGGCCATCGACCAGGGGGGCAGTACTCTTCGAGCCAGCAAGTTGAATCGAATACCCAGGACGGGATGGCCGGAGTTCAGGTACGGCAGCAGGGCGGCAAAGACCATCAGTTCGTTTTCACTCGTATAGCCGCCTGGGATGAACACCAGCGGCGACTTGTCGCCAGATGGGCGCAGTGGCAGCACCGAAGCCCGGAGCTTTCGAAACCAAGGTTCGACCTGGGAGTTCGTAAATCCAGCGGCGATCGATTCAGCCATCTGGGCAACGGTTGGGTGATTGATCAGCAAGCCGAGCGCCAGTGGCTCGTCGAGTTCCTGCGACAGGCGGCGAATGATTTCCATGCCCGTGAGCGAGTCTCCACCAAGCGCGAAGAAATCGTCGTAAGCACTGACCGGGCCGACTTTCAACACTGCCGACCAGATCGTCGCGATGCGCGCTTCCAGGTGATTCCGCGGCGGCACCATGTCGACCGCGGCTACACGTGGCAATGGCTGTAGCCGCGCAAGTGCTTGCTTGTCGATCTTGCCGCTGGCCGTCAGCGGCAATTCCGGCCTCAGCAGGATCTGTTGCGGCACCATGTAAGCAGGAAGAATTCGCGCCAGCTGCTCGCGCAGTTCGCTGACGTCGGCCGTGGCCGTCGCTGGCTGCACGTGGGCCACCAACGACTGGGTGAAGTCGCCCGATTTGTTCAGGAGGACAGCCACGTTTCTGACGGAGGGAAGTTGCAGCATTTCCGCTTCGAGCAAGCCGAGGTCGACGCGCTGCCCGCGAAGCTTGACGATGCGGTCTTTTCTGCCCAGATGCACCAGGTCGCCGGTGGGCAGAAACCTGCCGAGGTCGCCGGTATGAAGTACCGATTCGTTTGCTGCATTGGGGCGTGGGCTGTCTTCTTGTGAAACGCTGGCATCTTGTGCTGGCCAGCGTTGATTGGCAAGAAAAGCACCGCGCACCACGATCTCGCCTGCTGCGCCCGGGGCCGCCGGGTTGCCGTCATCGCTCAGCAGAGTTACCGTGTGCCCAACCAGGGGCCGCCCCACCGGAAGAGTTTCCTCGTTCGGAATCACATCGTGGGGTGCGAGGACAAAATGACAGATATTGCCTCCTGCCTCACTCATGCCGAGCCCATTGAGCAGCACGCAGTGCCCGGCGAACCTGGCCCGGAACAGGAAAGCGTCGGATCGGAACGTGGTCTCGCCCCCCAGTTTGATAGCCCGCAAGTGGGGCAGACTATCCTTGTGCACGAGTTGAGCGAGCAAGCGAAACAGGCTGGGAGTGGTGTGCAGAATCGAGATTTGCTCGTTATGCAGCCACTGACACCAGGCTGCCAGCCCGTGCGCCTTGACATCGAAGGGGCAAACACAGGCGCCGCTCAGCAAGGAGCCAAAGATGGCGGTATTGGCAGCCCCGAAGCGCGGCGTGGTCAGCAAGCTCAAACGATCGGTGGGTTTGATCTCGAGTGTCCTGCGAAAATGGTCGATGCTGTGCAGCATGGACCGATGACTGATGCACACTCCCCGGGGAGTTCCTGATGAGCCACTTGTCTGCACCAGGCAGCAAGGATCGCCTGGATCGGAATCGTGCGGCGGCCATTTCGACGCGCGTCCCTCGCCCGGAATGAGGCTGTCAAAGCCAATGCCCTTCACGCTCGGCACGCAGCGGCGAACGCTCTCGTCAGCGATCAAGAGACTGGGCTGGCTGCTTGCAATCAGCGCTTGCAGCCGGGCAGGCGGATCGCGCGGGTCAATACACAAGAATGGACGTCCGCTATGAATGACCCCGAGCAGCTGCGCGATCAGATCGGCACGAAAGGTTGTGCACAACACTACCGGCCCGCGCGCGCTGTCGGCATTCTGGCAAATCACCTGCTGACACCAGCTCAGCGCCTCGGCGAACTGGCGATAAGTCTGGCAGCGGCCGAGATCGGAAACGGCGGGGCGATCGGGGCACGCGGCTACCACAGCAGCGAAGCGGCGTTGCACCGTCTCCGTGCTCGGTGGCACTCGATGATCGCTGGGGAGAGTCAAACCGTTTGCCCCGCACCAGGTTGATGAAATCTCCTAGCTGGCCATGAGCTTGGTCTTCAGCACTTGTCGCCAATCGGAATCAACGGGCAAGATCGCGGCAGCCGGGCGGACCCGGTACGCCGCGGGCTGATCCACGCCAGGCGGAATGGTCTGGCGATCACGAAGTTCCTTTGCGGCGCGCAGCAGGCGACGCCGGACCTGGATGATCATGGCGTCCGCCGGCCCGAGTTGCTCGCGCGTGCGATCGCAGATCGGCCCCATGCTCTCCTGCATGGCTGTGTCCTGGAGTGGATTGGATTGAATGCCGCAGAAGAGCTTGGTTCGCTGGAGGCCTCGATCCAGGAAGTAGTCGTTTCCGGCGTTGGCCCGGGGCTTCCAGGCGCCTGCGGGCTCGCTGGTGGCCGGAAGGAAACCCCACGGATTGCGCACGCGCATCAGCTCTTCGCGCTCGTCATCCGACCATGGCTGCCCGGGCCGAAACTGCCACTCCAGTACGAGCGTGTGTTCGTCGTCCATCGGCACCCAGGCCTTGCCATTGAACTGAACCTGCTCTTCTCCTCCGCCGCCCACCATGGTGTGAAAGGGCAGCAAGAACGGGCTGACGCGCCAGTAATCTCTCTCCCGATCGAGCCGTCGCCGCGCACCATACATGACGCCTGCTTCGGTCTCGACAACCTCAAGGGTCGGAGCGCCACTGGAACTGAGGAAGGGCGCTTGCTTGCCCGCGTAGCCGGGAGCTTCGTGGCCCGGGACCGTGGACCGCTCTTGCGCATCGAGCGTGCGATGCAGATAGTTCAAGTGCGAGCTGTCGATGTCTCCCTCGAGGGCCTGTAACCAGTTGCACTGACGGTAATTACGCCACAGAAAAGGGATATTGTCGACGGCCTGGTTCCACTCGAAATCGGGCAGCGCGGGAAGCGTCTGGCGCGGCCCGAGGTAAGCCCAGATGACGCCGTTCCGCTCGCGGCAGGGGTAGGCACGCAGGGAAACCTTGTCCTTGAAGGTACACTCCGGCAGCTCGTTGGGCATGTCGACGCATTCGCCCCTGGTGTTGAATTTCCAGCCGTGATAAGCACAGCGCAGGCCGTTGTCCTCGTTGCGTGCGAAGAATAGAGAAGCGCGTCGATGCGGGCAGCCCTGCTCCACGAGCCCGACGTCGCCGCATGTGGTGCGAAAAGCAATCAGGTCTTCGCCCAGCAGGCGTACGCGCAAGGGCGGCCCATCCGGCTCGGGCAACTCCGTGGCAAGCAGAGCAGGAATCCAGTATTCGCGCATCAAGGTGCCCATGGGCGTGCCCGGCCCAACGCGGGTGAGCAACTCGTTATCTTCGTGGCTGAGCATGACCTCCTCCTGCGAACGACGGGGCGGCCCGCGCCGTACTCAAGCTGCCTTCCGATAAGCCACGCTGAGACCCTTGCCGACAGGCACGATGATGTGAAAGAGATCGGGCTGGGCACACACCAGTTCCACGTAGGAAGACATCTCCGCCACATGCGAGAGCGCATTGTCGGCCAGAATCACCGCATTCCTGGTCAACTTCGGGAGCAACAATTCCATCTGTTTGCGTGGCACCATGCGCACCGAGTCGAAGAGAACGAAATCGAACGGGCCAGGCAGCTCACGCAGTTGATCGGCGGCATCGCCGTGCCGTAAATCGACGTAATCGCGCAGTAGTGCCCGGCACAGGTTTCGATCCGCCTGTTCCAGCTTCTCGGCACTGTGATCGATGCTGATCAGCCGCCCGCCATGAACGCGGGCAGCCCAGGCCAGCCAGATCGTGCTGTAACCATTGGAGGTGCCAACCTCGAGCAACGACGCGGCGCGATTGCTGAGCGCCAGTACGCTCGCCAGTCGCGCAGTGTCGGGATGCAAGTTGAGCATCCTGCGGGCGTGCTCGGGCTGCTGCGCATCGTGCGACTTGCCCCAGGCATGAATCTCTGACAACAGATCTTCGAGGTAGGGCTCCATTCTCATGAGATTTTCGGGCCGCCTCCGTGTTTCAGGCCACCCGCGACGGGGGGCTCATGCCATCCAGCACTCCGTACACAGTCTGGGGACGCGTGTAGAAATCACGGTCGAACTGCCCGTGCTCGGGCGGACCGAGTCCCGACGCCTTCCAGCCACCAAAGGGGACGTCGACGGCGGCATCCGCCGTGGACTCGTTCACTTTCAAGATGCCGGCCTGGGCCTCGTCGAGAAAGCGACGGATCAGCTCAGGATTCCGCGTGAAGACCGCAGCAGCCAGACCCTGGCGGACGCCATTGCAGAGGTCCATGGCATGCTCCCAGTCGTGGGCCGGCTGTACGACCAGGACCGGGCCGAACGTCTCCTCCTGGACGATCTCGCATTCGGGCCGATCGCAGCAAAGGATGGTGGCAGGATACCAGGCAAGATCGTCGCGCGCTCCTGGAGGAAAATGGTGACCGCCATGGGGCAAGCGGGCTGGCCCGCAGGCCGTGAGCGCCCGGTCCACGACCTGGCTGACTCGCGTCTGCTGACGGTCATTGAGCAACGGCCCCAGCTTCGTTTCAGGAAGACTCGGATCGCCCCAGTCGAGTGCGGCGGTTTCACGCTCCAGTATTGGAAGAAAGCGGTCGAGGACACTCTGCTCCACGATGACGCGGCGATTTGCCGTGCAGCGTTGCCCGGCCATTTCGAAAGCTCCGGCCGCCACCTTCCGGGCCGCCTCTTCGAGATCCGCATCGGGCCAGATGAGCGCGGCGTTGTTACCCCCCAGCTCGGCCTGGAACGGGATCCGACGCCGGGCGCAGATTTCCTGAGCACAGTAGCCCGCATGCAGAGAGCCCGTGAACGTTGCGGCGGCAATCCCCGGATGATTCAGTAAACCTTCGCCCGCGTAAGCCCCGCCCTCGAGCACTGTAAGCAGCCCGTCGGGCCAACCCGCCTGTTCGGTCAGTCCGCACACGACCCGTGCGAGTTGTACTGCCTCCACGGCAGGCTTCCAGACGACGCTGTTGCCCGCGAGCAGTGCGGGCGCGATCTTGCCAAGCGCCAGGTAAATGGGGTTATTCCAGGGTGTGATCACGGCGACGACACCGTGCGGGCGGCAGCGCACTTTGACTGCTGGCCCGGCTTCTTCATCCAAAGGCGCAGCTTCGAAGCGGCGCGTCACGGCATCCAGCATCTCAGCCGTACGCTGGACCTCGAAGGTGCCGAAACGAACCGGCTTGCCAATCTCCTCAGCCAGTTGCCGGGCGAGACCTGTCGACTGATCGACGAGCAGCCGCGCCACATGCCGGATCAACTCACAGCGTCTGGCGCGTGGCAGCGGATTCTTGGCCTGGCCCTGTGCCCGCTCGACGGCCTGGTTCACGGCATCGTTGGCGGCAGGCTCGGTCCAGGAAGCCGCCGGTTCACGAAGCTGCGCGAGCAGACGATCTACGGATTGGAAGTGCATGGTACGGGCCGCCAGGTAGCGTCGCGTCACGGCAGCGTGCAGCGGGTCGTCGCTGCCCACGGCATCCTCGGCGATCCAGACACGGAGACCGGCTTCATACGCATCGAGCGCGGCTTGGCGGACACAGGCGTGCAAATGCACGCCGGCAACGATCACGCTGTCAACGTTCAGAGTCTTCACCACGTCGCGCAGCGCCGTGGCAGCGCTGTATCCGGTCTTGTGCAACACGGACTCGCCTTGTCGAGGCGTCAGCGCGGGAGGGGGCTGATGGCCTGGGCTGCCCGCCATGCAGCGCCAGCGTCCCGCCTGCTTCCAGTGCAGCATGCGCTGGTCGGGCTGACGCGCAACGGTGGTCCATAGATGCGCCACCGGCAAGCCAAGTTCGCGGAAACCGTTCAAGAGCTGGGTAGCCCGCCCCACAACGCTCTCGGCAGCGGGTTCGAGCCCGGGCACGAGATAGTCGTGCTGCAGATCCACCACTACCAGTAGCGGCTTCATGCCACCCGACTCCTGAATTCGATGGCAGAGTTGCTCTGGCAGGCGATCTCGGCGGCGCAACCGGCGACGCGTCGTCCCATTTCCTGAGTGCCGATGAGGCGGCAACCAGGACGGGCAACATCTGCCGTACGCCAGCCTTCGCTCCAGACTTGACGCAGCGCCTCTTCGATGGCCGCGGCGGCCGACTCGAGGCCAAAGGATGCACGGAGCATCAATGCCGCGGACAGGATCTGCCCGGCCGGGTTGGCCCGGTCGGAGCCGGCCAGGTCGTAGGCTGCCCCGTGATTGGTCTGATACACCGCGTGCCCACATTCGGTGTAGTTGCCCGAGTACGACACACCGCGTGAACCAAGCAGAACCGCACCGAGATCGGCGAGCACATCGCCAAACAGGTTCGGGGCAGCAATGACATCGAAGTCGGCAGGATGGCAGACAAGCTGATACGCCATGAGGTCGATGTCGACCAGGCGCAGCCGAACACCCATGGCACCCGCTACCTCCTCGGCGCACTTCCTCCATAGCCTGCTCAAAGAGGGCAGACCCGCCTCCTTCCAGATCACTGTCAACTCGCCTCGTCTCTCTTTCGCCAGACGAGCCGATGCGTACAGGAATCGGCTAACCTGGCGTTCGCTGTAGGTGCAACGATGACCTGCCACCGTGCCTACGTTCGACTCGTGCTCGTCCCAGGAGCCTTGATACAGGCCGCCCGTGTTTTCGCGAGCCACGAGGATGTCGACGCCGTCCAGCACTTCGGACCGCAGCGGCGACGCGTCGGGCACCCCGTCGATTGTCAGCAAGGGGCTGACCTTGAAGTACAGGTCAAAATGCTTGCGC
>JBFWSD010000035.1:0-14960 GCA_050248575.1 Gemmataceae bacterium | reverse complement strand
CTAGCAGCTGGATGGAGCGAGCACCACCGCGGCGAGACATTGACACAGATAATGTGAATGACGTCGTAACACTTCTGTAGCCCAGCCCGCCTGAACACACGCCGCCCCGAACGATAGGATGGCAAGGAACGCTCGCTAGGAATGAGACTTGAAGACGGGGCAAGGAGCGGCTGATGCCCATCATCCTCGCCGAGGGGCTGAAGAAAACGTATCGCGTTTACCAGAAGCGGGCCGGCTTCCTGGGCGCCCTGCGCGGCCTGGTCCGCCGCGACTACAAGGAAGTCCACGCCGTCGACGGCGTCAGCTTCCAGATCGAGCCGGGCGAGATGGTCGCCTTCCTTGGCCCCAACGGCGCGGGCAAGACCACCACCCTCAAGATGCTTTCGGGCATCATCTATCCGAGCAGCGGCTCGGCCCGCGTGCTCGGCTTCGTCCCCTGGGAGCGGCACAACGACTTCCGCCGCTCCTTCTCGCTAATCATGGGGCAGAAGAACCAGCTCTGGTGGGACCTGCCCGCCGCCGACAGCTTCCAGCTGCATCGCGAGATCTACTCGATTCCGGTCGCCGACTTCAGCCGCACCGTGGGGGAGCTCACCGAGCTGTTTGGCGTGGTCGACCTGGTCAAGCAGCCCGTCCGCGAGCTGTCGCTGGGCGAGCGAATGAAGATGGAGTTGATCGCGGCCCTGTTGCACCAGCCCAGGCTGCTCTTGCTCGACGAGCCGACCATCGGGCTGGACGTGGTGGCCCAGGTGACGATCCAGCGCTGCCTGAAGGAGTACAACGCGCGGCGCGGCGTGACCATGCTGCTGACGAGTCACTACATGCGCGACGTGGAGGCACTGTGCCAGCGCGTGCTGGTGATCGCGCATGGCCGCGTGATTTACGATGGCCCGCTCGCCGGCATCACCGAGCAGTTCGGGCAGGCCAAGCTGGTCAAGCTGCACTTCGCCGGCGAAACTGCCCCCGACGGGCTGGAACGCTACGGCGAGGTGGCCAGCGTGGCCGGCCCGGTTGCCGAACTGAAGGTCGATCGCGGCCGCGTCGCCGAGATGCTCTCCAGCCTGCTCGACCAGCACACGGTGGTCGACGTCAGCATTCAAGACCAGCCGCTCGATCAGGTGATTGCCCGCGTCTTCGAAGCGGGCAGCAAGGAGCTGAATCACGAGCCGCTGACAGACAAACCAGACACGTAGTTTTTCATGGCCCGGCGCAGAATAGAGGTATAACGGGCGCCGAGGTTTTCAGAAGGGCCGCCTTCGCTGGCACTCCATGTCAAGGCATGACACGCCATCGTTGATTTATGTCCAATGCCGAAAACAACTTGCTGCAATTGTTTGCGCACTTTTGCCCATCCGCGCGTGGGCAATCGGCGCATGGCCCACGGTGGACACGACTTGTGGCTTCGGCACAACCCCCTTCATTGCGCAAATGGGCGGTCAGCAAGACCGCAACGGCCGCCCGGGCAGCGCTTGCGTGCGTTTCTCATCGCGCAAGACAGGCACGCCGTTGACGAAAACGTGCTTCATACCGGTGGCCAGCTGGCGGCCATCGTCAAAGGTCGCCAGGTCATGGACCGCAGCAGCGTTGAACGCGATCACGTCGGCGGCCATCCCGGCGCGGAGCAGGCCGCGATCCCTGAGCCCGTAGCGCACCGCGGCGTGGCCTGCCAGGTGCTGCACCGCTTGCTCCAGCGACCAGACGCCCGCGCGCACGTAGTGGCCAAGATAGCGGGCAAAGCACCCGTAGCCGCGCGGGTGGGGCCGGCTGCCGGTATAGATGCCGTCGCTGCCCGCCATGTGCGCGGGGTGTTTCATGAGCGCGCGGACATCGTCTTCGTTGCGGAAGCGATGCGGCGCGACGCAGCCCGCGGCCAGCCCGGCGGAGAGGATCACGTCGCAGACAAAGTCGCTGACGGGCTGCTTGCGCTCGGCGGCCGCTTCGCCCAGCGTGCGGCCCTCGAAGTGCCGGAACTCGGCCGCATCGATGTAACTGATGCGCACGTCCTCGATCGGTCCGCGCGGGCCTTCATACACCTCGCGCAGCTTGGCCCGCACGGCGGGCTGCTTCAGCCGCGCCAGCGTCGCATCGACGCCCCCTTCCTGCACCTGGGGCGGCAAGGCGACCATCGCCAGGATGCTGCTGCCCGCCAGATAGCAATAGAGATCGTAGGTGACGTCGATGCCGGCAGCGCGGCCCGCGTCGATCTTGGGCAACGCGAGGGCCGCCTGGCTGTTGAAGTGCGAGATGTGTACGGCGGCCCCCGAACGCGTGCCGATCTCGTACACCTCGTCCATCGCGGCCAGCACGCCTTCGGGATCGTAGCGGCGCATGTGCGTGACGTAGACGCCGCCGCAGGGGGCAATCTCCGCACAGAGCTGCGCCAGCTCGTGCGTGGTTGCATAGCGGCTGGGGATGTAGTCGAGCCCGCTCGACAGGCCGACGGCCCCTTGCTCCATGCCCTGGCGGACCAGTTCGCGCATCCGTTGCAGCTCGTCGGGGGTGGCTTCGCGCGTATCGAGCCCCATCACCTCGGCGCGGACATTGCCGTTGGGCACGAGATACGCCACGTTCAACGCACAGCGCTTGTCGAAGAGAGCAAGATAGTCGGCCACCGACAGAAAGCCGCGCGACTGCACGATCGGGGCCAGCAGGTCCGCCTTGCCCGAAAAACCCGCGGTATAGCGGGTCATATGCTCGAAGGTCGCGGGCGAAGCGGGGGCCATGGCCACGCCGTCCTGCCCGATCAGATAAGTCGTCACTCCCTGGCGGATGGCGGGCTCGTGCTGCGGATCGTTGAGCAGGGCCAGGTCGCCGTGCACGTGCGTATCGATGAAGCCGGGAGCCAGGACCAGCCCGGTGGCATCGATGCGTTCCCTGGCCTCGGCGTTGCCGAGCCGGCCCACGGCGGCAATGCGCTCGCCGCGCAGAGCAACGTCGCCGTAGTAGTACGGATTGCCGCTGCCATCCACGATGCGGCCATTGGTGAGCAGGTAGTCAAACATGACGGTGGGATCCAGTACAGCGATGGTCTAGAGGGCAATCGAACTTTCGCTGAAGTCGACGATCAAGTTCTCCGAGTTCTTTGTCAGAGATTCATCCAGAAGAAGCGCGGCAGTGCTGCTGGCAGCTTCGTAGGGCGGAAACAGCAAGAGAATGGCCTGATGGCCAAACCAGCCTGGACGAATCGAAAGCAGTGCCTTGACGGTGGCAGACTTGACCTGCAACTGAATGAAGCTCAAGCCGGAGCTGCTCGCCCTCGTCAAGATCTGGACCATTTCGTGGCCGAGATAGGATGGCGGCGGGATCATGTCATGAAACTGCCCGGCTTGTTTGAACGTCATCCTGAACTCAGCTTGCTCGGGAACGAAGTGAAGTTCGCTCGCCTTGTCTTTGAACGCGAGGAGTAACAACAATCGCAATAGTTTTCTCGCCGGCTCGGAAACCACATCTTCCGAAAGGTCCAGGATGGGTAGTCCCGCACTTGGAACCATGTCAGCATACCTAGCGACAGAGACGTAAAGCGACCAAGGCATCCTGAGATTGGTCGCATCACTGTCCACAAGAAACGAACCACAGAGACACAGAGGGCATAGAGACAGAAGTACAGAGAAACGCCGCTAGCGAAAAGTGAAACGATTCAGCTACTCTCTTTGTATTAAAATCTGTTTTTTCTGTGTCTCTGCGAATCGCTTCTTCGCAACGTGCCTCGCGGTAAGAGTGACCACCAACCCGCGAGCGCCTGTCAATGATCTCATCGAGCCTCGGCGAGTCGGTGGTCAGGCCTGCTTTGATAGTCAATATACTATAGCATCGTGCTTTTTTCGAAGTTTCGCTCGCGGGCTGCCCATGTCTTCCGACTGGGAACACAAGTTTGCCGACCTGGATGGCCTCAAGCTGCACTACGTGGAAGCGGGCAGCGGGCCGCTCGTCGTCTTGCTGCATGGCTTTCCCGAGTTCTGGTACTCGTGGCGCTTTCAGATCCCGGCGCTGGCACAGGCCGGCTTTCGCGTGCTGGCCCCCGATCTGCGCGGCTACAACCTCTCCGACAAGCCGAAGGGAGTGTCGGCCTATCGCGTTCACTTGCTCGCCGGCGATATCGCCGGGCTGATCCGTCACGCTGGCGCGGCCCGGGCTCACATCGTCGGGCACGACTGGGGGGGCGGCGTGGCCTGGTGGCTGGCCATTCAGAAGCCCGAAGTGGTCGAGCGATTGGCCGTGCTCAACTGCCCGCATCCGGCGGCCTTCTGGCGCGAGCTGCGCCGGCCCGGGCAACTGCTGCGCTCGTGGTACATGTTCTTCTTCCAGGTTCCGTGGCTGCCCGAGCGACTGATGCGGCTGCGCGATTTCGCCAGCCTGGAGAACACTTTTCGCAGCGCCGGCTTCAGCAGCGACGACATCGAACAGTACAAGGAAGCCTTGCGGCAGCCCGGCGCCTTGACCGCGGCCATCAACTATTACCGCGCGATGTTTCGCAACTCGCGCAGCCTCGGGCAGCCCATGCCGCGGCTCTCGCTGCCCACGATGCTCGTCTGGGGCAAGCACGACGACTACCTGGGCATCGCCCTCACTCAGAACCTCGACCCGTGGGTGCAAGACCTCCGCCTCGAGTTGCTCGAAGCCAGCCACTGGGTGCAATGCGACGCCGCCGACCAGGTGAACCGACTGCTGATCGACTTCCTGGGCCGCCCCTGACGAACGCCTTGCCGTAGAGCGATCTGGCCATTCTCGCTAGAATTCTGCTTTGGTTTTTTTTGGCCCAACGGTCCTGTCGAACATGTCTGAGCAAACCTGGTTGAAGAGTCGCGATCCCGGGCAGATGCTGACCATGCTGTACCGCCGGGGCTCGATGCGCAAGCTGCGGCTGTTCAACGTTGCCTGTTGCCGCCGTGTCGAACATGCGCTGAAGGTGCGCGATCAGGCCCTGCTCGAACTGGCCTTGCTCCGGGCCGACGATCAGATCGACGATGACTGCTTGCCCAGGGAATTCTCAGGCAAGGGGCCGGGGCCCTTCGCTGCCTTCTTCGCGGCGGAAGCGCTCGATCCTTACTACAACCACTGGGCCTTGCTCGAGAAGCAGTGTCGCTCGGCCCGCGCCTGTGCCGAGAACGCGATCGAGGCGCTGGCCGACTT
This sequence comes from Gemmataceae bacterium, assembly GCA_050248575.1. Taxonomy (GTDB): domain Bacteria; phylum Planctomycetota; class Planctomycetia; order Gemmatales; family Gemmataceae; genus JBFWSD01. The sequence goes on along the minus strand of JBFWSD010000035.1, from coordinate 9,830 downwards.
CGAGCGGGCCGAGCGCGGCGCCGAGCGCGTGGCCCAGGCCAACCTGCTGCGCGAGATCTTCGGCAACCCGTTCCGGCCCGTGCGCGTCGAGCCCGACTGGCTGAACTGGCGCGATCGCCTGGTCGTGAACCTGGCCCGGGCCGCGTACGACGGCTGCTCGCGCGCGGGCGTGCTCGATCCCGAGCGCCTCGTCATCCTGGCCGACGCCCTCGAAGAGGCGGGCTGCTCCAATCACGACATGCTCGGCCATTTGCGCGGCCTCGGCCTCTGCCACCTCAAGGGCTGCTGGGTTATCGATCTGCTCTTGGAAAAGACGTGACTCACGCCTGCTTGCGGAGGCGTTCTTGGCGGTAACGTTCGGCAATGCCGAGATCGTAGGGATGATGTTCGGGGAGCGTGGCCACGCCGCGCACATGAGTTTGACAGCGATAACAGACCAGCACGTCCCCCACCCACAGGTAAAGGGCCGCGTCGATCACGGCCAGCCCAATCAGGATCGACCAGGCGATTGTTGGCTGATACAGCCCCTGGAACACCATGAAACCAATGCACGCGGCCGCCAGCAAGCTCAGCCCGAGCCAGTGTGGAAAGTCCTTCTTCTTGTAGATCTCATTGTTGCCGCACACCGGGCAGGTCGTGACCGCGCTGCCCGCCGGTTCGAAGCGCAAGCGATGATCGCAGTGGCGACACTGCCAGTCGACTCCTTCGTTCAGCACTTCGGTCCGGCCAGGCCAGGAACAAGACGGACAGGCAAGCACGATCTTCACAAGCTGAACCTCTGTGGTGTGAGAGCAAATCCTGATGTCCATTCTATTGTAAGAATTGGTGGACTCGACAACGCCAGAAAGCGTTTGCGGATGGACGGGGACTGCGGGCGCGGTCGAGGTCTGGACTCGCTCTGGCGTGTCAAGCCGAGCTGTCTTGCCGAAGCGATTGGTCTTGTTCCGTGCGCGCGGGGCCGGCTATATTCCGCTAGTTTGAGGCTGCTTGCCGCTCACCGGAACGGCCCTGGCATGCGGCCCACACCTGCGCGGGACATCTCGAATCCCCTGCCGCCGGTTCAAGGAGGGACCCCGGCACTAACGGAACCAACACAACGGGAGAAGTGGCATGAACGCGCCGGAGCGCGGTTCGCAACGAGAAGTGCGCCTATCTAATCTCTTTTTCCTTTCGCTGTCAGCTTGCCTGATTTGCCTGCTCGAAGCCAGGTGCTCCGAGCCCGTGGAGCTCACGCCGTGCTGGAACGTGGACGACCTGCGGCCCGGCATGAAGGGGCACGGACTCACCGTCATGAAGGGCACGCGCATCGAGAAGTTCTCCGCCGAGGTACTCGGCGTGCTCAAGAACACGCACCCGGGCCGTGACCTGGTCCTTTGCCGGCTCGCCGGTCTCGACCTGGAACGTTCCGGGGTCATTGCCGGCATGAGTGGCAGCCCGGTTTACATCGATGGCAAGCTGCTTGGCGCGGTCGCTTATGCCTGGCCCTTCGGCAAGGACCCGATCGCCGGCGTCACGCCGTTCAAGCAGATGCACGCCTGTGTCGATTCCTACGAGCGCAACGACCTGGCCGAGGATCAGCAGCCACGCCGGGTCGGGCTGCGCGACCCACTGAAGATCGACGGCAAGGACTTCGACCGCGTCACGATCAGCAACGCTTTCGACGACGCCCGCCCGGCGGCGGCCGACGGGCTATTCATGATGCCCTTGCGCACGCCGCTGGCCAGCACTGGCTTCACCACTCATAGCCTCGCCTGCCTGAAAAAGTCGCTGGCGGGCACCGGCATGGTGCCGATGACCGGCGGCAGTGCCGCGGCCGGCATCCTTGACGAGTCCAAGAACGTCAAGCTGGCAGCGGGCGGCCCGCTCTCGGTCTCACTCATCCGCGGCGACTTCGACCTCTCTTCCATCGGCACCGTCACCCACATCGAAGGCAAACGCGTCTATGGCTGGGGCCACCCGTTCTTTTCCGTGGGCCGCTGCGACTTCCCCATGAACACGGGCTACATCCACACCATCTATCCACGGCAAAGCGTCAGCTTCAAAATGGGCTCGCCCATCAAGGACGTGGGCGTGATCAACGCCGACGTCAGCACCGGCATTGCCGGCTGGCTGGGCCGCGAGGCCGATCTGCTGCCCATTCGCCTGCACGCCCGCCGCGAGACCGGCAAGACACGCACCTTCAACGTCGAGGTCGTGCGTCATCGTTCCCTCTTCTCTGCGCTGATCTACACCTGCCTCACCAACTCGGTCGATCTGGAAGGGGAACTGCCCGAGGAGATGACCGCGGACCTGAAGGCACGCATCGAGATCGAGGGCCGCGCGCCCATCATTCTGCAAGACACGTTCTCCGGGGCCAGTTACTCGGGCGGTCGTGCTCCGCAGGCACTGTTCTCGCAGGTGGTGGCCCTGGTCAACACGCTGGAATTCAATCCGTATCAGCCGGTCCGCATCGAGCGGATCGAGTGCACGACCAGCATCCGCCCGGGCCGCATCAGCGCGGACATCGAAGGCGTGGAACTGGATTCGGACACGTTCGCGCCGGGCGAGACCTTGCGGGCCACCGTGTTTGTCCGCCCGTTCAACGGCACGCGGCAGCGGGTGCGGGTCGCCCTGCCCTTGCCGGCCGACCTGCCCGAGGGCAGTTACCGCGCCACGGTGTGCGACGACCTCTACAACGCTAAGCAAACGTTGCGCGACGATCCGACACTGGCCAACCCGCTCAATCTCGAACAGATCTATGCGGCACTCGAGGTGCACACCTCGGTGAAACGCACCAGCCTCGTGCTGCGCGTGCCAACGCAAGCAGTCGGGCTGGCCGTCGATGGCAAGGCCTTGCCGAACCTGCCCGGCAGCGTGGTGCAGATCCTTGGCAGCAGCCGCCGCACGGGCTTTGAAACGATCAGCGGCGCGCTCGTGGCCCGTCAGCCCACGCGCTGGGTGCTCGCCGGCTCCGAATCCATCCGCTTCCAGGTTACCAAGGACAAGAAAGTAGTCAGTGGCCAGTAGTCCGTGGCCAGTCGCCAGTGGTCAGCAGCGATCTCGAAAGCCTCACTGACGACGGACTACTGACTACCCGATCTCTGATCCCTGACCCCCTGAGGGCTCGTAATGATGAATCGAAGGTTGATTCCCGTGTGTCTGGCAGCCGTGGTGCTGAGTGTCGCGCAGGGCGAGGCGGCCAAGGTGAAGGTCTGGCAGCATCATGAGGCCGACGATTTTGAAGCGGCCAAGCGCAAGCAGGTGGTGGTGAGCGACTCGGGAGCGGTCATACTGTCGCGTCGTTTGCGGCCCCTTGCCAACCTGGATGCCGCACACGTCTGGGACGTGGTCGAAGACAAGGCGGGCAACCTGTTCGTGGCCACCGGCGACGAGGGCAAGATCTTCAAGATCACGCCGGCGGGCAAGGTGAGCGTGGCCTTCGATTGCGACGAGGTTCAGGTCTTGTGCCTGGCCGCTGCCAGCGACGGCTCGATTTATGCCGGCACCGGCCCGAGCGGGCTCATCATCCGCATCGCGCCCGACGGCAACGCCCGCGTGCTCTACGACAGCCCGGAGAGTTATGTCTGGTCGCTGGCCGTGAACCCGCGCGGCGACCGCATCTATGCGGGCACCGGACCGAAGGGACGCATCTATCAGGTCTCGAAGGAGGGCAAGGCCTCCATCTTCTACACGACCAAGCAAGAACACATCCTCTGTCTCGCGCTGGGCGCGAAGGGCAACCTGTACGCCGGCACCGACAAGGGCGGGCTCGTCTACAAGATCGACCCGATCGGCAAGGGCTTCGTGCTCTATCACACGCCGCAGGCGGAAGTGCGCAGCCTGCTGGTGACCCGGGAAGGGGTCTATGCGGGCACGAGCAGCCCGGTGTCGCGCAAGAGCCTGGGCTCGGGCGGCAAGTCGAGCGGACTGGGATTATCCGAAACGTCCGAAGCGTCACCCTTCAAGGGACTCAGCTCCGAGAGCAGTGAAGAGAAGGTCAAGGCTGCCACCTCGGAAGGAAGCAGCAAGAGCTCGTCGTCATCGTCGCGCAAGGAGAGCAAGACGGCCACTGTGCCGCCGCCGGCCGACGGCGAGAACTCGATCTTCCGCATCTTGCCCGACGGCACCGTGCGCGAAGTGTTCCGCGCCAAGACGTTGATGCTGACCTTGCTGCGCGAAGAGGGCAAGGTGCTCGTCGGCACCGGTATGAACGGGCAGATCTTCGAGATCGTCGAAGCCACGCGCGAACGGACGGAACTGGCCCGCCTCGATCACGGGCAGGTCCACTGCCTCAAGAAGAGGCAAGACGGTTCGATCATCATCGGCACCGGCGATCCGGGCAAGCTCTACGTGCTCGAAGAGGGCTACACGCCCCGAGGCAGCCTGACCTCGAGCGTGCTCGACGCCAAGATCGTCAGCAAGTGGGGCGCGCTGCGCTGGCAGGCCGACACGCCGCCCGGCACCAGTGTCAGCGTGGCCGTCCGCACCGGCAACGTCGAGGAGCCCGACGAGACCTGGAGCGGCTGGTCGGCGGAACAGTTCGACGGCGAGAACGCCTCTGTCACGGCGCCGAGTGCACGCTTCTTGCAATATCGAGTCACCCTGGCCAGCAAGGAGCCGCAGAATACTCCCGTCTTACGTCAGCTGTCGATTCGTTACATGACGACCAATCAGCCCCCCGAAGTCTCCGAGATCGTGGTGCCCGACATCGAGTCTGCCGACCTCGACAACCCCAAGAAGCTCAAGTTCAAGTGGAAAGCCACCGACGCCAACGAGGACGAGCTTACCTATTCCTTCCTGGTCCGCAAGGAGGGCTGGGACAGCTGGGTGCTTGTCGATGAAGATATCGAGAAGAAGGAGTATGAGTGGGATACCACCACGATGCCCTCGGGCAACTACCGGGTCAAGATCGTGGCCAGTGATCGCCGCGATAATCCAGCGGATCAGAGCCTGAGCGGACTGCGCATTAGCGCGCCCATCGTGGTCACTCATGAACCACCGCGTGTTGTCCTGAAACTGGTGGAACTCGATGGCGGCCAGGCTGTTCTGGAAGCCACCGCGTCGAATAAACTCGTGCGGCTGACGGCGGCTTCCTTCTCGCTCAACGGCCGCAAATGGGTGAATGTGTTTCCACGCGACGGCCTGCTCGACGGCGTCGAAGAGAGCTTCCGCTTCAAGACCGAGACGCTCAAATCGGGCACTTATGTCTTGGTTCTGCGCGTGGTCGATGCCGCGGGCAACACCGGTTCGCACGATGTGGTCTTCACGGTGAAGTGAAGTGGACTTTAGGGATCGGACGTCTCAGGTCTTTTCCTGATGTACAGTTCTTCGGGAAGCCGGATGATACTGTAGGTGTATGGTTAAGAATGACGTCCTGACGATGATGAGATTCTTTTCATAATCTTCATCTTGCTCATCGGCGCTTTGTGTAGGGTATTTCTGGAGGAAGGGAGGCCGAATTGGCGCAAAATCGCCTCCGGACCTTGCCCGACGTCATAAAGGGTAGTAAAAATAATTGAGTTTCTACCTGCCCAATGACAGTTATTAACGCCTGACACCAAGAAAGCGCCTGCCCAGGCGGACGATGAGGAACTTCGCCCCGCCCTGGACCCCTCGTGATTGGCACCGCATCTTTCAGGAGCAACCGACCTTATGAAGTTGACACGTGCTGCGAGTTATGCCATCCATGCCCTTGTGTACATGGCGATGCAAAAGCACAACCGGCCCATGGCTTCGCATCACATTGCCCAGGCCCGGGGCATCCCCGAACGCTTCCTGCTCAAAGTGCTCAAGCCCCTGGTTTCCACGCGCATGTTGATGTCGATCAAGGGCCCCAACGGGGGCTATCGACTTGCCAAGGCCCCCAACGAGATCACCCTGCTCGACATCCTCGAGGCTGTCGATGGCCCGATCCGGGGCCAGGCCGCCTTTGTACGCGATGAAACCGATGGAAGCCTCAACAAACGCCTCGATCAGATTTGCTCGCAAGCCGCCGAACAGGTGCGCAAGCAACTTGCCAAGGTCAAGGTTTCCGACCTTACTACCAAAGGTTGATTAAGTAAAAATACCTGGTATTCGTACATAAGGCTCCGGTTTACCGGGGCCTTTCTCTTTTTGCTTACTGCTACAATGGCAGTCATGTCTTTTCGTCTCAGTAACCTCAGGTTAGGGCTAGCCGAGCCCGAAGCGGCCCTGGAAGCCGCCATCACTCGATTGCTGGGCGCTCCGCCCGCGCACTGGCGCATTCTGCGCAAGAGCCTCGATGCTCGCGACAAGGACGACCTTCACTTCGTCTACAGCGTCGAGGCCGCCATTCTTGATCCTGGCCTGATCGAGAAGCTCTCGAGAAGGCCGCGACGTGGCGACATACGCATCGAGCCCTTCACGGCGACTCCCTTCGCGTTGCCCGCGCCGGGCGACAAGCCGCTGCGCGAGCGACCGATCGTCATCGGATCCGGCCCGGGCGGGCTGGCTGCCGCCTATTTCCTTGCCGAAGCGGGCTATCGCCCTCTCGTGCTCGAACGTGGCTGCGCCGTCAGCCAGCGCATCCGCGACGTCCGCCGCTTCGATGAAGGGGGCGACTTCGATCCCGAGAGCAACTACCTCTTCGGCGAAGGGGGCGCCGGCACCTTCAGTGACGGCAAGCTCACCTGCCGCTCGAGCGGGCCCGACGTCCAGCGCATCCTGCAACTCTTCGCCGACTGCAAGGGCAAGCCTTCCGTTGTTTACGAGCACCGCCCCCACCTGGGCAGCAATCGCCTGCCCGCCGTCGTCAAGGCGCTCCGCCAGAAGATCGAAACACTGGGCGGCGAGCTGCGCTTCTCGTGCCGCGTCGAGGACCTCGACATTGTCGACGGCGAAGTGCGCGGCGTGGCCACTTCGTCGGGCTACGAGGCGACCTCGGTTGTGGTGCTGGCGATTGGCCACAGTGCGCGCGACACCTTTGCGATGCTGGCCCGGCGCGGCGTGCCCATGGTGCAGAAGGCCTTCCAGCTGGGCGTGCGCATCGAGCAGCCCCAGGAAGTTGTCAACCGCGTGCAATACGGGCCGAAGCGTCTGGAAGAGCAACTCGGTTCCGCCGACTACACGCTGATCGCGCACGGCAAGCAGCACGACCTGTTCACGTTTTGCATGTGCGCCGGCGGGCACGTGATCCCGAGCGTGTCGCAGCCCGGTTATTTTTGCACGAACGGCATGAGCTTGTCGGATCGTTCATCGCCCTTTGCCAACAGCGGCCTGGTGGTGACGATCGAGCCCGAGCACTTTGGCTCGAGCGATGTGCTGGCCGGCGTGCGGCTGCAAGAAGTTTACGAGCGCCTCGCCTTCGAGCTGGGCCGCGGTGAGTACGCCTGCCCGATCCAGCGTGCCCGCGACTTTCTCGACGAGCGCAGTTCGAGCGAGCTGCCCGCCAGCAGTTATCCGCGCGGGCTGGTACTTGCCCGCATGGAAGAGCTGGTGCCCGCCCTGGTCGCGTCGACCTTGCGCCAGGGCTTGCCGATCCTGGATCGCCGCTGGAATGGCCGCTTCCTGGCGGAGGCAACGCTGGTCGGCCCGGAAGCGCGGGGCAGCTCCCCGGTGCGCATCGTGCGCGATAACGCCACGCGTGCTTCGCCTGGCATCGTCGGCCTTTATCCCGTGGGGGAGGGCGCGGGCCACGCGGGCGGCATCGTCAGTGCCGCCGTCGACGGGCTGCGGACAGCGAAGAGTATCATGGCGGCCTTTGCCCCGCTGGAAGGATAGAGATGCGCGCATGCGGCCCGGCGGCGCCGGTTGCCGGACCTGCATGCGAGCGTTTTGGCGAGCCAAGCTGCTACTGGAATAGATCGAGGACAGGCTGCCCGTCGCTGACGCGGAGTGAGAAATCGTCGCGGCCGTAACGCTGCTCGGGCGGAATCCCGAGAGCATGAAACAGGGTGGCGGCGAAGTCGGGATGAGAAATCGGCAATCCGGAAGCCACCTCGGCCCCCTGGCGATTGGAAGCGCCGTAGACCGTGCCTGGCGCGATGCCGCCGCCGGCCAGCATGCCGGAATAGCACAGCGACCAGTGGCCCCGGCCGCGTCCCTTGCCCTCGAAGCGCGGCGTGCGGCCGAACTCGCTGAGCACCACGACGAGCGTCTCATCGAGCAGGCCGCGCTCGTGCATGTCCTCGAGTAACGCCGACAATGCCTGGTCCAGGCGCGGCAGCGACCACTCCAGGCCGAACGGGCCATTGCCATACATGCTTTCGCGGCCGCTGTAGCGAATGTCGTGCATGTCCCACACTTGCGTGATGGTCGGGCTCGTTTCGCCCGGCGCGAGGCCGGGCCACGCCGTCACGGTAACCAGCCGCACGCCCGCTTCGATCAGACGCCGCGCCATCAGGAAGTACTGCCCGAGCGGATGCCGGCCGTAGCGCTCGCGCAGCTTGACGGGCTCGTGCCTGAGCTCGAAGGCGCGGCGGGCCGCATCGGTTGTGAGCATGTTGAGGGCACGCTCCTGAAAACGCTCGAAGCGGCGGCCCTCGGCATCGGCAGGCTTGCCCGACGCCGTTTCGATCTGCTTCATCAATTCGAATCGGCTGGATAGCCGATCGGCAGTCAGCCCTTCGTGCGGATCGAGGGCCGTGACGCGAAAACCCTTCGCCGACGGATTGTCCAGCTCGTGGCCAATACGCAGCGGCGCGTTCTCGTAGCCGATCAGGTGCAGACCGCTTTCGTAATGGGGCACCTTGTTGGTGCCCGTCTTCATGTTGTGCAGCCAAACGTAGCTGGGGACCGCCCGTTCGGCGGGCCGCAGATGAGACACCAGCGAGCCGACAAAAGGCAGATTGTTGCGGCGGCTGCCGTCGTGCTGCCCGGTCATCATCGCCTGGACGGCGGTCACATGCACCGAGTCCTTGTGACTCAGCGAGCGCACCAGCGTGTAGCGATGGGCCAGCTTCGCCAGCAAGGGCAGCTTCTCGGTGAGCTGCGTGCCCGCGACGGAGGTGCGAATGGTGCTATAAGGCCCACGGATCTCGGCCGGCGCCTCGGGCTTGGGATCGAGCGTGTCGACCTGGCTCAGGCCGCCGCTGACGATGATGAACAGGCACGAGCGCGCCCGGGCCGGTTTCGTGCTCGACGATTCTGCCGCCAGCAACTTCGAGAGGGGCAGCCCCAGCATGGCCAGCCCGCCCGCTTGCAACAGTTGACGCCGGTTGATCGAAGGTCGTGTCCCCATCGTGATTCTCTCCAGAGCACTAGCGCGGCGAAGTCGTGGTGGGCAAAGCTTCGCGCCAGCCCGCCTTCAGCAGGGCACGCATCTCCTCGACGACTTGCCGGTGATCGGCCGAGTCGACCAGGTTCCGATGCTCGTGCGGGTCCTTGTCGAGATCGGTAAGCACGGCACTGCCGTCCTGCCACTGGGAATAGCGATAACGTTCGGTGCGGACCGACCAGCCGCCACTGGCCCGCGCGAAGGTGAAGGCAGCCTTCTTCCAGGGACGCTTGGCGTCAGCAAGAAGAGGTACAAAGCTGCTGCCCTGCAAGCCGGGCGGCGCGGCGATGCCGCACAGCTCGGTCAAGGTGGGATAGAGATCGACCAGCTCGACCAGGCGGGGCGAGACCTGGCCCGGTTTCTTGCCCGGGGCGGCCACGAGCAACGGCACCTGCACCGACACCTCGAACAGGCTGCGCTTGTCCCAGATGCCGTGCTCTCCCTTGTGCTTGCCGTGATCGCTGGTGAAGACCACGATCGTGTTCTCCCAGAGTTTGCGGCGCTCGAGAACTTCGAGGAGCTTGCCCAGCTCGGCATCGAGTGTGCTGACACTCGCCAGATAGCGGGCCACGGTCTCGCGGCGTTCCGCAGCACTCATGCTGGCCTCCTTCACGCC